>NZ_JBYIRM010000023.1:0-147744 GCF_057708105.1 Actinacidiphila sp. bgisy144
CACTTTCTGGGGGGGGGTTGTGCGCGCAGTTCCCCGCGCCCTTGGGGTGCGCCCCTGCGGGGCGCACCCGGTAAGTGGGTCAGGGGGCGCGGCGGACGCCCTGCGCCAGGTCGGCGGCGAGGGCGCGGACGGCGGCGAGGCCGTCGGCGAGGTCGGGGTGGTCGAGGAGCCGCTTGACGAACGCGGAGCCGACGATCACGCCGTCGGCGAAGCCGGCCACCTCGGCGGCCTGCTCGGCGTTGGAGACGCCGAGCCCGACGCAGACGGGCAGGTCGGTGGTCGCGCGGGTGCGGGCGACCAGCCCGGCCGCCTGCTCGCCGACGCTCGCCCGGGTGCCGGTGACCCCCATGAGGGAGGCCGCGTAGACGAAGCCGCTGCCGGCCGCGGTGATCCGCGCCAGCCGCTCGTCGCGGCTGGAGGGCGCGACGACGAAGACGGTGGCCAGCCCGTGCGCCTGCGCCGCCTTCCGCCACGTCTCGGACTCCTCCACCGGCAGGTCCGGCAGGATGCAGCCGGCCCCGCCCGCGTCGGCCAGCTCGGCGGCGAACCGCTCGACGCCGTACCGGTCGACCGGGTTCCAGTACGTCATGACCAGCACCGGCTTGCCGCTGGCCGCGTGGCCCTCGCGCACGGTGCGCAGCACGTCGGCGATACGGACGTGGTTCTTGTTGAGCGCGATGTCGTCGGCGGTCTGGATGACCGGCCCGTCCAGCACGGGGTCGCTGTGCGGCAGCCCGACCTCGACGATGTCGGCGCCGCCCTCGAACGCCGCCTTGACCGCCTCGATGCCGCCGTCGACGGTCGGGAACCCGGCCGGCAGGTAGGCGACGAGTGCGGCGCGCTGCTCGGCGCGGGCGTCGGCGATGGTCTGTTCCAGCAGCGTGATGGTGCCGCTCACTTCGCGTCCCCCTCGTCGTAGAGCCCGAAGTAGCGGGCGGCGGTGTCCATGTCCTTGTCGCCGCGGCCGGAGAGGTTGACCAGGACCAGGCCGTCGGGGCCCAGCTCGCGGCCGATCTCCAGGGCGCCGGCGAGCGCGTGGGCGCTCTCGATCGCGGGGATGATGCCCTCGGTCTCGGAGAGCAGCCGCAGCGCCTGCATCGCCGCGTCGTCGGTGACGGCGCGGTACTCGGCGCGGCCGGTGTCCTTGAGGTAGGAGTGCTCGGGGCCGACCCCCGGGTAGTCCAGGCCGGCCGAGATCGAGTACGGCTCGGTGATCTGCCCCTCGTCGTCCTGAAGGACGTACGACCGGGAGCCGTGCAGGATGCCGGGCTCGCCGACGGTCAGGGTCGCCGCGTGCTCGCCGGTGTCCACGCCGTGTCCGGCCGGCTCGCAGCCGACCAGCCGGACCGAGGCGTCCGGCAGGAACGCGTGGAACAGGCCCATCGCGTTGGAGCCGCCGCCGACGCAGGCCACCGCCGCGTCCGGCAGCCGGCCGGCGCGCTCCAGCAGCTGGCGCCTGGCCTCCACGCCGATCACCCGGTGGAAATCCCGCACGAGGGCGGGGAAGGGGTGCGGGCCGGCCACCGTGCCGAAGAGGTAGTGGGTGCGGTCGACGTTCGCGACCCAGTCGCGGAACGCCTCGTTGATCGCGTCCTTCAGCGTGCGGCTGCCGGAGGTGACCGCGACCACCTCGGCGCCGAGCATCCGCATCCGCGCCACGTTCAGCGCCTGGCGCTTGGTGTCGATCTCGCCCATGTAGATGGTGCAGTCCAGGCCGAACAGGGCGCACGCGGTGGCCGTCGCCACGCCGTGCTGGCCCGCGCCGGTCTCCGCGATGACCCGGGTCTTGCCCATGCGCTTGGTGAGCAGGGTCTGCCCGAGGACGTTGTTGATCTTGTGCGAGCCGGTGTGGTTGAGGTCCTCCCGCTTGAGGAAGACCCGCGCGCCGCCGGCGTGCGCGGCGAACCGCGGCACCTCGGTGAGCGCGCTCGGGCGACCGGCGTAGTTGGCCATCAGGTCGTCGAGTTCGGCGGCGAAGGCCGGGTCGGCCTTCGCCTTCTCGTACTCCGCGGCGACCTCGTCCACGGCGGCGACCAGCGCCTCCGGGATGAACTTGCCGCCGAACGGGCCGAAGTAGCCGGCCTCGGTGGGCACGGCGCCCTGCGGGTCGGGCAGGAAGAAGGTGTGCGTGTCTGGCGTGTCGGACATACGTGTCCCCTGGGGGGTGGTCGGTGCGAGGTGGCGGACGGCTGCTGCGCGGCTCAGCCGCGGCGCCATCGGCTCCCGTTCACCTGGCCCGGCTCGCACCCGATGACGTACCGCACCCGGCGGCCCAGCACCCGCCGCGCGGGCGCACGGCAGCCGCGGGGCTTGCACCCGGGTGCGAGACGCTGCGCGATGGCCATGGGGGAAAGTCTAGCGGGCCGGGCGGCGCGTGGAGCCGCGCCCGGGAGCCGCGCCGGTACGGTCAGTCGCGGCCGTGCCGCAGGGCCGGGTGCGCGCCGGCGGCAACGAGGTCGGCGACGGCCGTCCGCGGGTCGCGCCCGGTCACCAGCGACTCGCCGACCAGGACCGCGTCGGCGCCGTCGTGGGCGTAGGCGATCAGGTCGTGCGGCCCGCGCACGCCGGACTCCGCGACCTTCACGATGTGGTCGGGGATCTCCGGCGCGACCTGCGCGAAGGTGTTCCGGTCGACCTCGAGCGTCTTGAGGTTGCGCGCGTTGACCCCGATGATCCGCGCGCCCGCGTCGACCGCCCGCGCCACCTCTTCCTCGTCGTGCACCTCGACGATCGGGGTGAGCCCGATGGACTCGGCCCGCTCGACGAGCGAGACCAGCGCGGGCTGGTCGAGCGCGGCGACGATGAGCAGCGCCAGGTCGGCGCCGTAGGCGCGCGCCTCCCACAGCTGGTAGGCGGTGACGATGAAGTCCTTGCGCAGCACGGCCGTGTCGACCTTCGCCCGGACCGCCTCCAGGTCGGCGAGCGACCCGCCGAACCGGCGCTGCTCGGTGAGCACGCTGATCGCCGCGGCGCCCCCGGCCTCGTAGTCCGCCGCGAGGGCCGCGGGGTCCGCGATCGCGGCGAGCGCGCCCTTGGACGGGCTGGAGCGCTTGACCTCGCAGATCACCTTGACGCCCTCGCCGCGCAGGACGGCCACGCCGTCGCGGGCGTCCCGCGCCTTGGCCGCGCGCTCCTTGAGGTCGTCGAGAGAGACCCGGGCCTGTCGCTCGGCGAGGTCGGCTCGTACTCCGTCGATGATCTCGTCGAGCACACTCACGCGAGAACTCCCCTTCCGGCCGGTCCGAGCAGCGAAATGATCAAGCCAGTGGCGGTTGACCGCCGGCGCTCCGATGGTATCGGGCGGGGGCACGCTACCCGAATCGCGCCGCCCGCGATCCCACCACCTGGACGAACGCGCTCGGGGCAGCCGCGCAGGTCACGGGGCGAGCGCGGCGCCGAACGGCAGGTTCCGGACAACGGTGAAAGCCAGCACGAGCCCGCCGACCGCCCACCGCCAGGCCGGCCGCACCGCCGGGTCGAACGGCCGGCCGCGCACCGCCCGCACCGCCCACAGCACCCAGACGACGGCGAAGACGGCGTATCCGGCGACGGCCACCGCGTTGCAGCCCAGCGCGGTGCGCAGGTGGCCGTGCGCCAGCGCGTACGCGCCGCGCAGACCGCCGCAGCCCGGGCAGTACACGCCCGTGTAGTACAGCAGCGGGCAGGCCGGATAGTGCCCGGGCGTGTTGGGGTCGACGGAGCCCACGTACGCGAACGCCGCCGCGACCCCGCCGAGCACCCCGAACGGTACGGCGGCGCGGCGCAGCACACCGCGGGCGCCGGGAGCGCGGTCCCGCTCCGCGGCCAGGGGCGCCCGGGGCGCCTGGGAGGTCAGGTGCGTCACGGCGCCGATTCTGCCCCCGGACACACGAAGGCGCAGCGCGCGGACGGGGTCCGGGCACTGCGCCCTGCGGGGTCCTGCGAAGCTCTCGCGGCTGCGGCCCGGGCCTCCGCCCGGTTCCGGCCGTTGGGCCGACCGGGTCCCGTGCCTGCCAGGTCCTGCGCGGCGCGCTCAGACGCCGGCGTGGGCGCCGGGCTTCTCGATGCTGCCGCCGGTGCGCTGGATCGGCTCGTACTTCTGGCCGAGGCCCATCAGCTTCATCACGCCGCCGACGACGACGCCGACCGCGATGATCGCCATGCCCAGCCAGAAACCGGCCGTGTTCGCCGCCACCATGAAGCCGCCGGCCAGGCAGCTACCGATGAACGCGATGATCACACCGGTCCAGGCGGCTGGGGTGTGTCCGTGGCCGTGCTGTGCCGCCATGTGTGCTCCCTGCTGAGTCGGGGTCGGGTCGGGCGTCCTGCGCCTCCCACTTCTTCCCCATTGTTGCGCGTGGGGACGCACCTCCCCCCACCGGGGGGTGGCGTTTTCACCCACCCCGCCGCCGGAGGGCACCCCACCTGCTGCCTGCTGACCCGTACGTGGGAGCCGCGCTTACGGGGCGGCGCCGTTACGTGGAGCCGTTCTTACGGGTTGGTGCCGTCACGTGGGAGCCGTTCTTACGTGTCGGGCACCCGACGGGCCCCTTTTTTGCCGCCCTCTCGCCTCCGGGGGCTTTAACCCGGTGTCGACAGTCGATCATGCTCGGTTCGCTCGTTCCTCGCGAACCTCCGCGTTCCCCCAGAGCTTCGCCTGGGAGGGACCCCCACTTTTCGACACCGGCGCCCCCTTTGGCTCGCTGGCTACCACGGGCGGGCCGGGGGGAAGTTGGGCACCGACCGGGCCCCCGGGCGCACGTGCGGTGGGGGCTTCCACGCAAGGGCAACCAACCTTCTCCCGGCCGACCCGTGGTAGCCGGTGAGCCGAAGGGCGCGCCGGTGTCGAAAGATGGGGGTCCCTCCCAGGCGAAGCTCTGGGGGAGCGCGGAGTCCCCGAGGAACGAGGGGTCGAGCACGGTCGACTGTCGACACCGGGTTAAAGCGCCCGGAGGCGAAGCGGCGGCAAAAATCAGTCGGTGGGGTCCTCGCCGCGGTCGAGGGCTTTCCAGAGGTCTTCCGGGCGGTCCGGGTCGACCGGGCGGGCGGCGGCGGTGGAGGGGCGTTCGTAGCGCGTGGAGGAGGACATCGCGGGCCAGCGGGAGCCGTAGCGCAGGGCGGTGAGCCCGGCGAGGAGCAGGAGGACGCCGCCGAGGACGGAGACGTAGGGCCAGCCGGTGGTGGCGGTGTGGGCGGCGGTGGCGTGGGTGAGGCTGGTGGCGGTGGCGGCGGCGGAGTCGAGTGCGCCGTGGTCGCCGCGGCGGGCGAGCGCGGTGGCGGCGGCGCCGAGCCCGCTGAGGGTGAGCAGCGCGGCCACGGTGTAGCGGCCGATCCGGCGGACCGCGAAGATCGCCACCAGCGAGGCGAGCCCGACCAGCGCGAGGGCGCCGGGGAGCGCGGTCATCTGGCTGCCGCTGGCGTGCACGGGCATGGCGTGGCCGGCGGAGGAGGCGGTGCCGCGGGCCCAGGTCTTGCCGGCGGCCAGCAGCACCAGGCTGGCGCCGACGACGCCGCAGGCGAGCGCGACGGCCAGGGCGCGGTAGGCGGTGCGGCGCGCGGGGTCGCCGCGGCGCACGACGCCGGGTCCGCCGGGCTCGACCGGGTCGGGCTGCTCGGTGGACGTCGCGGGGTGCTCAGGCGCGGCCGGGGGCGTGTTCACCCCTCCACTATCCCCCTGCCCGCGCGGCGCCCGGCGGCGGGGTGCCGGGCAGGGCGCGGCGCGGGGGTCATGAGGAGCCCCCGTACCCGCCAGGTGAAGGTAAAGCGGAGATCGCCAGAGCTCCCTTGTTGACGTGGACTCGTCAGTAATAACGTGCCGGGCGTCCCACTGTTCCCAAAACCGAACAGAAGCAACAGCTTTCGCACGCACTACTCCTCGCACCCCCCACCACAGGAGGAAGTCGGTTGCGCCTCTCCTTCGGCAACTTCAAGCCCCTCTCACTCCGTACCGGCATCGCGCTGACCGCAGCAGCGGGGCTGGCCGCGTCCGGACTCGCCCTCGCCTCGTCGGCCGAGGCCGCCACGACCGCGCACACGCTGCGCACCGCCCACTCGTGTGCCGTCCCCTCGGGCGTCGGCCAGATGGCGTGTCAGGCCGTCAAGGTCACCAGCGGGGCGAACACCCTGGCCCGTTCCACCGGCGCCGTCAGCCCGGCCGCCGACCCGTCCGGCTTCGGCCCGGACGACCTGCACTCCGCCTACAACCTGCCGACCACCGGCGGTTCGGGCGCCACCGTGGCGATCGTCGACGCCTACGACGACCCCAACGCCGAGTCCGACCTCGCCACCTACCGCTCCACCTACGGCCTGTCGGCGTGCACCACCGCCAACGGCTGCTTCAAGAAGGTCGGCCAGAGCGGCAGCACCACCTCGCTGCCGAGCGCCGACGCCGGCTGGGCCGAGGAGATCTCCCTCGACCTGGACATGGTCAGCGCGGTCTGCCCGCAGTGCCACATCCTCCTGGTGGAGGCGAGCAGCGCGAGCATGACCGCCCTGGGCACCTCCGTGAACACCGCGGTGTCGCTGGGCGCTAAGTACGTCTCCAACAGCTACGGCGGCGGTGAGTCCTCCTCCGACACGTCGTACGACAGCTCGTACTTCAACCACCCGGGCGTGGCCATCACGGTCAGCGCGGGCGACTCCGGCTACGGCGTGGAGTACCCGGCGGGCTCGAAGTACGTCACCGCGGTCGGCGGCACCTCGCTGACGTCCGACTCCTCCTCCCGCGGCTGGAGCGAGTCGGTGTGGGACGGCTCCGGTTCGGGCTGCTCGGCCTACGACGCGAAGCCGAGCTGGCAGACGGACACCGGCTGCTCCAAGCGCACGGTGGCCGACGTCTCGGCGGTGGCCGACCCCAGCACCGGTGTCGCGGTCTACGACACCTACGGCGGTGACGGCGGCTGGGAGGTCTTCGGCGGCACGAGCGTGTCCTCGCCGATCATCGCCTCGGTCTACGCGCTCGCGGGCACCCCGTCGTCCGGCTCCACCCCGGCGTCGTTCCCGTACGGTCACACGTCCGCCCTCAACGACGTGACCAGCGGCTCCAACGGCTCGTGCAGCACGTCCTACCTGTGCGGCGGCGCCAGCGGCTACGACGGCCCGACCGGTCTCGGCACCCCGAACGGCCTGACGGCGTTCACCGGCTGACACCCGGCGGCCCGCCAGGGCAGCACACCGCTCACCCGGTTCCCCGCACCCTCCTCCACAAGGGGTGCGGGGAACCGCGCGTTCTCCCCCGCCGAACGACCCCCCTGGTGTTCCCCCGGGCCGCACATGAGAATTGGCCGGTCGGACGGGGGTGCCGGACGAAGGGTGGGACCGGGTGGCCGAACACGCGCTCGACGGGACGCGGTTCGTGGGGCGCGACCGCGAACTCGCCCGGGTGGTGGAGGCGTTGGCGGGCCCGCCCGCGCTCGTCCTGGTCGAGGGCGAGGCGGGCATCGGCAAGAGCCGGCTGGTGCGGGAGGCGGTGGCGGCCGGCGACCCCGACGGCGCGCGGACGCTGCCGGCGGTGTGCCCGCCGTTCCTGGAGGCCTTCACCCTCGGGCCCGTGGTGGACGCGGTACGGCAGGCCGCGCCCGACGTGGCCGCGTTGGGGCTGACCGCCGTCGCGGGCGTGCTGCGCCCGCTGTTCCCCGAGTGGTCCGGCGCCCTGCCGCCCGCACCCGAGGCACCGCCCGACGCCGGAGCCGCCCGCCACCAACTCGTCCGGGCCCTGGCCGAACTGCTCGACCGGGCCGGCGTGCGGGTGCTGGTCGTGGAGGACGTGCACTGGGCCGACAGCACCACATGGGACTTCCTGGTGTACGTCGCCACCCGCCGGCCACGGCCGCTGACCCTGGTGCTCACCTACCGTCCCGAGGAGGTGGCGGCCGGCTCGCCGCTGCTGCGGCTGACCTCCCGCCCGGCGCCGGACGTCCGGCAGGTGCGCGTGACCCTCGGCGGGCTGCCGGTGTCCGACGCGGCGGGACTCGCGTCCTCGATGCTCGGCGGCGCGCGCGTCTCGGCCGCCTTCGCCGCCTTCCTCCACGACCGGACCGAGGGGGTGCCGCTGGCGCTGGAGGAGTGCGTGCGCCTCCTGCGCGACCGGGACGACCTCACCTGCCGCGACGGCGAGTGGGCGCGCCGCGGCCTGGACGAGATCGCCGTACCGCCGACGATCCGCGACTCGGTGACCGAGCGGGTGGCCCGGCTCACCGCCGACGCCCGGCGGGTGCTGCTGGCCGCCGCCGTGCTCACCGACCCGGTCGACGAACACACCCTGGCTGCCGTCACGGGCCTGCCGCCCGACCGCTGGCCCGCGGCGCTGCGCGCGGCGTACGGCAGCGGGCTGCTCGGGGAGACCGCCACCCGGCCCGGCGGGGGCCTCGCCGCCGGCCGGACCGGGATCGCCTTCCGGCACGTGCTCGCCGCGCGGGCGGTGTACGACCGGGCACCGGCCCCCGAGCGCGCGGCCGCGCACCGCCGGGCCGGCGAGGCGCTGGAGGCCACGGTGCCGCGGCCGGTCGGGCGGCTGGCCCACCACTTCCGGGAGGCCGGGCTGACCCGGCGGTGGTTCGGCTACGCCCGCCAGACCGCCCTGCTGGCGCTGTCCTCCGGGGACCATCTGACGGCGGCGACGCTGCTGCACGCCCTGATCACCGAGCCGACGCTGCCGCCCACCGAGGTCGCGGCCCTGGCCGGGCAGGTGTCGGCGCACGCGTTCACCGGTGATCCCCGGGCCGGGGAGATCGTACGGACCCTGCGGGCGGTGCTGGACTCCGGGCGGCTGGGCCGGCGCGACCGGGCCGCCGTCCGCGCCCAACTGGGCCGGATGCTGCTGACGGTGGGCGAGTACACCGAGGCGGCGGCCGTCCTCGAACAGGCCATCCCCGACCTGGCCGACCACGGCTACCCGATCGCGTCGGCGATGACCGTGCTGGGGCTGCCGCTGCACGGCTCCTGGCCGGTGGCGACACATCTGCGCTGGCTGGAGCGGGCGGAGGCGGTCGCGGCTGCCTCCGACATCGGCCCGGTGGACGGGATCGAACTGCGGCTGGCCCGGATGACCGCGCTGTTCGAACTCGGCGAGGAGTCCGGGTGGGAGCTGGCCGGCCGGGTCGGCGCGGACGAGTCGAGCCCGCGGGCCGCGATGCTGACCGCCCGGTTCCACCTCAACACCGGGCACGCGGCGATGAAGTGGGGCCGGTACGCCGACGCCCGCCGCTACCTCGCCGCGGCGGTGGACGTCGCCGGCCGGCACGGCTACCAGCGGCTGCGCGACCTGGCCGTGGTCACCACCGGCCACCTGGACTGGCTCACCGGCGCCTGGGACGGCCTGGACGAACGGCTCGCGGCCTGGCAGGAGGTGGACGGCGAACCGCTGATCCGCATGGACGCCCTGCTGGTCGGCACGCAGCTGCGGGTCGCCCGCGGCGGCCCCGACGAGTCCGCCCGCGCCGTGCTCTCGGCGGTGCGCGAGGAGAGCACCCGGCGCGGCACCACCGACCTGCCCGCGGAGACCGCCGGCGCCCTGTCCAGGGTCGCGGCGCGGCCCTCGGCGGACCTCACCGCGGAACCGGTCGCCCGCATGGTCCGCAAGGGCGTCTGGCTGTGGGCCGGGGAGGTCCTGCCCGAGCACCTCGCGGCGCTGCTGTCGGCCGGCCGCCGCGGCGAGGCCGAGTCGCTGGCCGCGGCCTTCGAGGACGGCGCCCGGGGCCGCGACGCGCCCGTGCTCGCCGCCACGCTCGCCTGCTGCCGCGCCCTGCTCGCCGAGGGCCGCGGCGACCTGGCGGCGGCGGCCGCGGCCTGGGAGGCGGCCGCCACCGCGTGGCAGGCGCTGCCCCGCCCGTACGACGCGGCGAAGGCCCGGGAGCGCCGGGCCCGGTGCCTGCTGCCCGACCGGAACCGGGCCCCCGCGCTAACCGAACTGCGCACGGCCTGGCGCGAGTTCACCGCGCTCGGGGCGCGGCACGACGCGGACCGGGTGCGGCACGTGCTCGACGCGCACGGCGCCGGGACCGACGGCGCCTGGCGGCCCGGCCGGCGCGGCTACGGCGACCGCCTCTCGCCGCGCGAGCTGGAGGTCGTCCGGCTGGTCGCCACCGGCCTGACCAACCGGGAGATCGCCAAGGCGCTGTCCCGCTCGCCGAAGACGGTCGCCACGCAGCTCAACTCGGCGATGCGCAAGCACGGGGTCTCCTCGCGGACGGCGCTGGCGGTACGGGTCACCCAGGCCGGGTACGACGCCGGGGGCCCGCCCGGCCCCGGCACCTCGTGAGCCCCGCGACGTCGTGCGCCCCTGGAACCCCGTGGGCCCCGCGCCCTTGCGTGCTCGCAAGGGCGCGGGGCCGCGGGTCGGAGCCTCCGGGTCAGTGGTGCCCCTTCTTCGGGGTGACGGTGAAGGCGACCGGCACCGGCGGATGGACGTAGGGCGCGTCGGTGACCAGGGTCAGGCCCGCGGTGTAGCGGCCGGCCGCGGGGACGTCCGCGGCGTCCGCGGTGACCTGGAGGACCGAGGAGTGCCCGGGCTTGATGGTGAGGGTGGTGTGCTGCTCGGTCAGCCAGCCGACGTCGTCGCCCCCGCACTGGTCGAAGCCGGGGAGCACGTCGGCGTCGGTGGTGCCCACCCCGAAGGACAGGCCGTTGGCGTAGTCGCCGCCGACCTGGTACATCCCGCACCCGCTGCCTCCCCCGCGCAGCAGCGCGAGCGGGGTGTCCGGCAGGTCGGTCCACCGGTCGGTCACCGGGTCGAACTGGATCGCCCGGTCGGTGGAGCCCGAGGCGGTGTAGCCGCCGGCGACCTGGAGTTCGCCGTTGGCGCCGCTGGAGGCCATGCCCCAGACCGGGTAGGGCAGGTCGGGCAGCCGGGTCCAGCTGTCGGAACGGGGGTTGTAGGCGTAGGCGGTCGCCAGGGCCTGGGTGTGTCCGGCGGAGTCCTGGCTCGCCCCGCCGGCGCACACCACCTCCCCGGTGATCCCCGCGCACGCCTCGCGCTGCACGGTGCTCGGGTAGTCGGCGACCGCCGTCCAGGTGTCCGTGGCCGGGGTGTAGCGGTAGACGTCCGACCGGAGCGGGCCGCAGCCCTGGAAGCAGCCGCCGACGACGTAGAGCCCGCCGTCCAGCACCGCGGTGGCCGCGGTCTCCTCGGGTGCGGGCAGGCTCGCGACCGTGGTCCAGGTGTCGGCGGCGGGATGGTACGCGTAGACGGCGGACCGGATCTGGACGGTGCCCGCGTTCGCGTCGCCGGTCCAGCCGCCGACCACGTACAAGGTGCCGTCGAGGAAGGCCGCCGACGCGCCGGCCAGCGGCTCGGGCAGGTCGGCGATGCGCTGCCAGGCCGCGGCCACCGGGTCGTAGACGTACGCCTCGGCCAGCGCGGTGCCGCCGACGATCTGGCGGATGCCGCCGACGGAGTACGCCCTGCCCTGGTAGGAGGCCTCGGCGTTGTCCATCACCGGTTGCGGCAGCGCGGGCAGTTGCTGCCAGCTGCCGGACGAGGCGCCGGTGCCGGCGGTGTAGCTGCCGCTCTGCTCGCCCACGGTGACGGTGATCGGCGCGCCGCCGGTGTTGGTGAGGGTGACCTTCTGCCGGTCCTGCTTGCCCAGGGCCGCGCTCGCGGTGACCTTGCCGGGGGTGACCGCCAGTCGGCCCGCGGAGAGCGCCGTGTGCGTGGTGGTGACGGTGTCCCTGGTGGTGGCGACGGCCTTGGTGGCCGTGGTGTAGCGGTTGGCGGCCGCGGTGTAGGTGTGACGGCCGGCGCCCTGGGCGAACAGCCAGTACCAGCCGTCCGGCAGCGCCGGGTCGTCCGGGGTGGCGGCGGTGGCGGTGGTCACCTCGGGGTCGGCGGTGTCGGTGACGACGGCGCCGTCGACCGCCTTGCCGGTGTTCGCGTCGGTGACGGTGCCGGTGACGATCCCGCCGGGCACGGTCGCGCAGCTGCCCACCGTCACGTCGTCCACCTGCCAGAGCGTCGTGCCCTGCCCGGTGAAGTGGAAGCGCAGCTCGACGTCGCCGCGGCCGTAGGCGGCGGTGAGCGGCAGGCTGACCGAGCTGATCATGTCACCGGTGGTCTGGTGCCATACCGAGGTCCAGGTCTTCCCGCCGTCGGTGCTCAGCCCGACGTCGGCGGCCGTGTCGGACGTGCCGAGGTAGGCGGTGTCGAAGTGCAGCGCGGGGTCGGTCTGCCCGCTCAGGTCCATCGCCGGCGTGGTCAGGGTGGTGTCCTCGGCGGCACCCGCGTGGTCGTAGGGGTCGGCGGTGGCGAAGTTGCCGCTGCCGCCGGTGAGGTTCCACATGGAGGAGTCGAACTGCCAGGTGTCGCCCGTGCTTCCTCCGGTGACGGTCCACCCGCTCCGCGGCGCGGTCGACCAGCCCTCGAAGTCGGCCGCCGCCGGGTACGCGTAGCCGGGCGCCGCGCACCCGGCCTGGTCGGCGGAGAGCCGCACGTCGTGGCGCACGTCCGACGTGCCGACGGTGACGGTGCCGTCGGACTGCTCGTAGCCGGGGTAGACCGACGCCACGTGCAGCGTGTACGCGGCGTTCCGGGGCAGCTCGACGGAGTAGCGGCCGGTCTGCGGGTCGGTGTGGAGCACCCCGGACGGGTAGCCGTCGATGGTGATCTTCGCGTAGAGCGGGTAGCCGTGGCCGGAGCCGTCGGTGACCGTGCCGCTGACCGTGCGGGTGGGCTGCTTGGTCAGGGCGAGGTCGGTGGTGGCGGACCCGCCGACGGACACGGTGACGCCGGACGCGCTCGCGGTGTCGTAGCCGAAGTCGGTGGCGGCGGCGGTGTACGTGCCGGCCGGCAGGGTCAGGGTGTAGGCACCGGAGGAGTCGGCAGTGGCCCGGTAGGTGAGGGTGCCGTCCGCGGCGGTGAAGGTGACCACGGCGCCGGGCAGCCCGGCCCCGCCGGAGGCGTCGGTCAGGTGGCCGGCGACGGTGCCGCCGGGCTGCTGGGCGAGCGCGGACACGCCGTCAGGGGTGCCGAGGCCGGTCGGCCCGTCCCAGCCGGCGCCGGCCGTGCACAGCACGGTGCCGCAGCTGCCGTCGGTGCCGGCGGTGACGTCGAACAGGTGGTTGCCCTGGTCGGTGTACGGATACGTGACCGGGTAGGTGCTGTCGGCGGGGGTGCCGGCCAGCGCGTACATCGCGGCCATCAGCGGCGCGGACAGGCTCGTGCCGCCGACCTGGAGCCAGCCGTCCTGGCCGAGCGTGTCGTACACGCCCAGGCCCGTCTGCGGGTCGGCGTCGGCGGCGATGTCGGCGGTCGCCCGCCGGGCGCAGCCGGTGGCCAGCCCGCTCTGGTAGGCGGGCTGCGGCTCGTACAGCGAGCAGCCGCTGCCGCCCTCGGACCAGGCGGACTCGCGCCAGCCGCGGTCGCTGCCGGCGTCGGCGGTCAGCGTGGTGCCGCCGACGGCGACCACGTCCGGGTCGGACGCCGGCCAGTTGACGATGTTCCCCTTGTCCCCGGTGGACGCGGTGACCACGACGCCGGGGTGGTCGTAGTACGCGGAGTAGGAGGTCTCGATGCTGTTCTCGCCGGACAGGCCGTAGGAGTTCGAGACGAACTTCGCGCCCAGGCGCACCGCGGTGTCTGCGGCGGCGCCGAGGTCGCCGATGTCCGCCGAGTCGCCCTCGACCAGCAGGATGTGGCACTGCGGGCACGCGGAGGACACGGCGTCCAGGTCGAGCGCGGTCTCCAGGGCCCATCCGGCGTCGTCGGCGGGGTACCCGGTGCCGCCGCGCTGGTCCACCTTGCGGAAGCAGCCGTCGGAGCTCCCGCAGGCGGGCAGGCCGTACTGGGCGCGGAAGGCCGCGAGGTCGGACTCGGCGGCGGCGTAGCCGCCCGCGTCGACCACCGCGACGGTCTGCCCCTGGCCCGCGTCGGCGGGCAGCCGGTAGGCCTGCTGGATGTCGGCGGGGGTCAGCGCGGTGGACGGCGGCCCGGCGGCGTCCGCCCGGACGGTGTGGCTGGTGCCGGTGCGGATCAGGGCGTCGCAGGTGGCGACGGGCTGCCCGGAGTCCGCGTCGGCGGCGGCGCAGCCGGCCGGGGTGTACTGCGGCAGGTCGTCGGCGAGGGCGCGGGGGACCTCGGGTCCGGTGGTGCTCGTGGCGGCGGCGGTCGTTGTCACGGCGGTCGCCGGGGACGGCGTGGCCGCGGCGCCGGTGCCCTGGCCGGCGGCCAGCGTGCAGAGCGCGACGGCGGCGATGAACAGCGGGACAGGCGCGCGCGTGCGCCCGCGTCGGAACATGGCGGAGGTCACCCTTTCGTCGGTCCTGACGACTCGTCGGCCGCGCGTCGGCGCGCCCGCCGTGCGGGTAATCGTCGGTGGAGGCGCGCCCAGTATCCGCACCGCCGGGGCCCGTTGACGATCGGGCAGATGACCTAAACAACCCCCCGCGGTGCCCTGGCGGGCGGCAACCAGCGAACGCCCGCCGACGTACGGCGTGCAGCGGCATACGGCCGCCGGCGGCCCGGCGGCGGGCGACAACCGGCAGGCGGCGCTCGCGCTCGGCGGGGAACCCGCGGCGCAGCGGCAGCCACCGGACGGCGGGCGGCGGCATGCGCGCAACGACCCCGGTGCAGCGAGCGGCTCTCGGCGAGTTGCGGGAGAAGGGCGCCAGGCAGCGGCCCGTGCCGACGACCGGCGCCACGCGGGCAGCGGACGGCAATCGCTGCCAGCGTCAGGTCACCAAGCCGCACAAGCGGCGGCCCCCCGCCCGACCTCGCGGACGGCGGGCACAGACAGATTGCGGGCGGGAACCGTAATCCGCCGACGCCGGGCAGCGCGCAGCGCGACACACGACCCGACGGCGGGCAGCGGGCGCCAGACCGTTGCCGGTGGCGGGTCGGCACACCGCGCGGGCGGCGGGTGGCGATCCGCCGGCGACAGGCGGGAGCAGCGCAGCCCATGGCCGGACAGCAGACGCCGAACGGCGGGCGGCGGCGGTCAGTGGACCGTGCGGGCGGCGGCCGGGTTGGGCCGCCGCCCGGGGGCGGGTGTCAGGGGTGGAGGCGGTTGGCGGTGTCAACGGCGCGCAGCACCGCGGCGGCCTTGTTGCGGCACTCCGTGTCCTCGGCGACGGGGTCGGAGTCGGCGACGATGCCCGCGCCCGCCTGGACGTAGGCGGTGCCGTCGCGCAGCAGCGCCGTGCGGATCGCGATCGCGGTGTCGGAGTCGCCGGCGAAGTCCAGGTAGCCGACGCAGCCCCCGTACAACCCCCGCCTGCTGGGCTCCAGTTCCTCGATGATCTGCATCGCCCGGGGCTTGGGGGCGCCGGAGAGGGTGCCCGCGGGGAAGCAGGCGGTGAGCACGTCGAAGGCGGTGCGGCCGGGCGCGACGCGGCCGGTGACGGTCGAGACGATGTGCATCACGTGCGAGTAGCGCTCGATCGACATGAAGTCGACCACCTCCACGCTGCCCGGCTCGCAGACCCGGCCGAGGTCGTTGCGGCCCAGGTCGACCAGCATCAGGTGCTCGGCGCGCTCCTTGGGGTCGGCGAGCAGTTCCTCGGCGAGGGCCGCGTCGGCCTGCGGGGTCGCGCCGCGCGGCCGGGTCCCGGCGATCGGGTGCACCATCGCGTGCCCGGCCTCCACCTTGACCAGTGCCTCGGGGCTGGAGCCGACCACGTCGAAGCCGCCCGCCGCGCCGCCGTCCTCGCCCGGGAAGCGCAACAGGTACATGTACGGGCTCGGGTTGGTGGCCCGCAGCACCCGGTAGACGTCCAACGCGCTTGCCGTGCACGGCGTCTCGAACCGCTGCGAGGGCACCACCTGGAACGCCTCGCCCGCCCTGATCCGCTCCTTGACGTCCTCCACGGCGTCGCGGAAGTCCTGGCCGCCCCAGCGGGTGGTGTACTCCGGCAGCCGTGAGGACGGCAGGGCGACCGGCGGGTGCTCGACCGGGCGGCCGAGGTCCGCCTCCATCGCGTCCAGCCGGGCCACCGCGTCGGCGTACGCCTCGTCCACGCCGGTGTCCTGGTCGTTGTGGTTGATCGCGTTGGCGATCAGCAGCACGCTGCCGTCCCAGTGGTCCAGCACGGCCATGTCCGAGGTGAGCAGCATCGTCAGCTCGGGCAGCCGGAGTTCGTCGCCGCCCAGGTCGCCGATCCGCTCCAGCCGCCTGACGATGTCGTAGCCGAGGTAGCCGACCATGCCGCCGGTGAAGGGCGGCATGCCCGCGCCGAGGTCGCGCGGGGTGTGCAGCGCCTCCACGGTGGCGCGCAGCGCGACCAGCGGGTCGCCGTCCACCGGGACGCCGACCGGCGGGGTGCCGAGCCAGTGCGCCTGCCCGTCGCGGACGGTCAGCGTCGCGGCCGAGCGCACCCCGACGAAGCTGTAGCGGGACCATGCCTTGCTGTCCTCGGCGGACTCCAGCAGGAAGGTGCCGACACGTTCCCCCGCGAGTTTTCGGTACAGGCCGACCGGGGTGTCGCCGTCCGCGAGCAATCGCCGGGTGACCGGGATGACGCGGCGGTCGACGGCGAGTTTGCGGAAGGTAGCGAGGTCCATGCAGCGGAGACTAGCCGTCCGGGCGGCGCGCTGTCCCGCCCGCCTGTCCCGCCCGGCCGCCGGGTGCTGCCGGCTCCGGGACCGCCCGCCGCGGGAGCCGCACGCGCGGTGTCCGCGCCGGTGGAGCCGCTACCCCTCTTCCTTGAGGAGAACGTCCTCCTCGAAGCAGGTGCGGGCGCCGGTGTGGCAGGCGGCGCCGGTCTGGTCGACGCGGACGAGGAGGGTGTCCCCGTCGCAGTCCAGGGCGACGGACCTGACGTGCTGGACGTGGCCGGAGGTGTCGCCCTTGACCCAGTACTCGCGGCGGCTGCGGCTCCAGTAGGTGCAGCGGCCGGTGGTGAGGGTGCGGTGGAGCGCCTCGTCGTCCATCCAGCCGAGCATGAGCACCTCGCCGGTGTCGTACTGCTGGGCGATGGCCGGAATCAGACCGTCCGGGTTGCGTTTGAGGCGCGCGGCGATCGCGGGGTCAAGGGAGCTGGAGGACATGTTCCTATTCTGCCGCTGATTTCCCGCAACGAGAAAAGCCGCATTCGAACGCCAAACACCGCAAGGAGGTTGTCCGGTATGCGGTAAGAGCTCGCCCTGTGTCACCCGTATGGGGCATCCTTTTGCCATGGGTTTTCCTCCGCCGCCGTCAGATGGTCCGCCGCCGCCCCCGGAGCAGGGTGGCGGCTTCGGGCCGCCCCAGGGTTTCGGGCCGCCCCCGCCTCCTCCCCCGCCGGGTGAGGGCGGCTTCGGCACCCCCCAGCAGCCGGGCGGCGGCCAGTCGTACGGCTATCCGCAGCAGCCCGGCGGCCAGCAGCCGTACGGCTACCCGCAGCAGGGCCAGCCGGGCGGGTACGGCCCGCCCGGACCTCCCGGTCCGCCGGCGCCCGGCGGCGGCTTCGGCTACCCCGGCGACCCGCAGGGCTTCGGCTACCAGCAGCCGCCCCCGCCGCCGAACAACAACAAGCGCAACGCCTGGATCGCGGTCGGCGTGGTCGTGGTGATCGGCGCGATCATCGGCGGCATAGCCCTGTCGAGCGGGGGTGACGACAAGAAGAACCAGGCCGACGACAAGCCGACCGGCACCGCCAGCACCAGCAAACTGCCCACCGGCGTCCCCTCGTTCACGCTGCCGTCGGACCTGCCCACGGGCGACCCGTCGTTCACCCTCCCGACGGACCTGCCCACCGGTGACGACACCGGCCTGCCCACCGACTCCTCGTCGCCCACCGAGAAGCTGGTGCCGTACGTCTCGCTGTCGCCGGGCACCTGCTTCGACGCGCCGTCGCTGACCCCGTCGGTCTCCGAGGTGACGAAGCGGTCGTGCAGTTCGGCGCACGACGCGCAGGTGGTCGCGAATGAGACGCTGAGCGGCACGTTCTCCAGCGACGACGAGATCCAGACCAAGGCGCTGTCGCTGTGCCAGACCGACGCGCGCAAGCACCTTCCGCAGGACGGCCGGGAGTACTACCCCTACGCGCTGTTCCCGAAGCTCGTCACGTACGAGTTGCAGGGCAAGAAGACGGTCACCTGCTCGCTGACCCGCAACAACGGCACCAACGGCACGAAGCTGTACAGCAAGCTCTGACCGGTGGCGGACGCGCCGCGGCCCGAACAGGGATGATTCGGGCCGCTTCGCGGTTAGCCTTGCGGACATGACGACCCATGCGCAGCGTGAACGTCTGCTCCTCGCCGACCTGCTGGAGCGTTCGGGGCCCGACGCCCCGACGCTCTGCGAGGGTTGGACCGCCAAGGACCTCGCCGCCCACGTGGTGGTCCGCGAGCGCCGTGGGGACGCGGCCGTGGGGATGGTGGTACCCCAGCTCGCCGACCGCCTGGAGCGGGTGCGCAACGAGTACGCGGCCAAGCCCTACGCCGAGCTCATCCAGCTGATCAGGACCGGGCCGCCGCGGCTGTCCCCCTTCTCCCTCAAGCAGGTTGACGAGGCGTCGAACACCCTGGAGTTCTACGTCCACACCGAGGATGTGCGGCGGGCCGCACCGGACTGGACGCCCCGGACCATCGACCCCGTCTTCGGCGACGCGCTGTGGTCGCGGCTCGAACGCGCCGCCCGCCTGTTCGGGCGCCGCAGCCCCGTCGGGCTGGTGCTGCGCTGCCCCGACGGCCGCACCGCCGTCGCCCACAAGGGCACCCCGGTGGTCACGGTCACCGGCGAGCCCGCGGAGCTGGCGATGTTCGCCTCCGGCCGCCAATCCGCCGCCGACGTCCAGACCGAGGGCCCCAAGGACGCGGTCGCCCAGGTCTACGAAGCCCGTCTGGGCGTGTAGTCCCCCACTGGGTCTCCCCTGTCCTCCCCCTCAGTCCGCGGTGCGGACCGCGGGGGAGGACAGGGCTATGACGCCGCCGAGCATGCTGACGGCCGCGGCGGCGAGGAAGACGGGGGTGGGGCCCCAGAGGGAGACAGCGGCGCCGAAGGCCGGGTAGACCAGCGGCGCGATACCGAAACCGGTGAGGCTCATGACGGAGGTGACGCGGCCGAGGTAGGCGGGGTCGGTGGCGGTCTGGATCATGGCGACGGCGAGCCCCCCGCAGATACCGCAGATGAGTCCGGCGAGCAGCGCGAGCACGACGGCGGCACCGAGCACCGGGGCGGCGCCGATGAGGCCGATGGCGGCCGAGCCGGCGAAGAGCGTGGCGACCTGGACGACACCGGCCCGGCGCACCCTGCCGCGCACGGTGAGCAGCAGCGCGCTGGCGGCGGCGCCGGCGCCGAACGCGGCGATGATCCAGCCGTAGCCGGCCGAGCCCCAGCCGCGCTGCCGGGCGAGCAGCACCATGCCGATGTTGAGCGGGCCGGCGAGGCCGAACTCGCTGACGGCGCCGGACAGCACGAGCGGCCCGACCAGGCGGTGCCGGCGGACGTAGCGCAGCCCGTCCCGGAGTTCGGCCCAGGCGGTGCCACGGTCGGCGAGTTCGGCGGGCGCGGCCAGTCCATCGGGTCCGGCGGGTCCATCGGGTGCGGCGAGTTCGGTGGGTGCGGTGGGTGCGGCGGGTTCCGCGAGTTCGCCGGGTTCGGCGAGCCCATCGGGCCGGGCACGTGCGGCAAGTCCAGCGGCCGGGTCGTCGCGGTGCGCGGACGCGCCGATGCGGGTGCCGAGCAGGAGCGGTACGGACAGCGCGAACAGCCCGCCGGCCACGGCGAACGCGGTGCTCGCGCCGCCGAGTCCCATGGCGAGTCCGCCGAGCGGCGGCCCGGCGATGTTCCCCGTGCGGACGGCGAGCGCGCGCATCCCCTGGAGCCGGACGAGCTGGTCGCCGGTGACCAGCCGTGGCGGCAGCGCGCCGACCGCGGGCAGGAACAGCGCGTCCACGACGCCGAAGACCAGTGCGAGGGCGATCAGCAGCCACAGCCCGGGCGCGGTCAGCGCGAGTACCGCGGCGGCGGCGAGGATCAGCACGCAGCGCACCGCGTCGCTGCCTATCACCACCAGGCGCGGCCCGAACCGGTCGGCCACCACTCCCCCGCCGAGCAGCAGCAGGGCGCGCGGCACCGCGCCGACGGCCATGACGACGCCGACCTCGGCGGGTGGCGCGACCTTGGCGGCGGCGAAGCCGAGGGCGAGGAAGTAGACGCTGTCGCCGAGCAGGGAGGCGGTGTAGGCGGCGAGCCAGCGCAGCACGTTCGGGTCGCGGTGGGCGGAGACGGTGGCGGGTGGTGGAGCTGCGTGCGCGGTGCCGATCATGGCGGGCGGGCCTTCCTGGTGGGCGATTCGCTTCTACATGTAAGACACGCAAAGTGACGAAATATCACGCATTGACAGGGATCGGGGCATGCGGGCCCTACCGGCGGGCGGTCGGGCAAGGGCGCGCCGGGTGGTCGGGGAACAGCGGGGCCGGGCGGGGCGGTTGTCAGGCGGGCGGGGAGCGGACTCCTAGTCGCGGTACGGGAAGCCGTACATCTGGACCGCCACGTGTTCGCGGCCCTCGATGTCGCCGGCTTCCTCGGCGGCTCTGCCGCGCTCGGTCCAGCGCCGCATCAGGGCGCTCATCTCGTCGGCCATCTCCTGGAGTTCCGCGGCGGTCAGCCGCGGCATGAACTCGCTGCTGAACGCCGCCGAGGTCCACTCCCTGGACCAGGCCGCCTGTTCGTCGAGGTACTGCTCGTACCGCTCGTTGCGGGTGGCCAGGAGCTGCCGGGTGACCTGGCTGACGACGGCGGCGCCCTCGGGCCGGTCGTCGAAGTCGGCGTTGCGGAAGGTGAAGCCGCGGTCGGAGGAGAGCTGCCACCAGCGCTCGCGGCCGTCGCCGCCGTGGCCCGGCGCTTCGACGATGAAGCCGTGCGCGGCGAGCTTGCGCAGGTGGTAGCTGACCAGGGAGACCGCCTCGTCGACCTGGTCGGCCAGCCGTGAGGCGGTGGCCTCGCGGCTGGTGTAGAGGGCGCGGTAGATCCGGATGCGCAGGGGGTGCGTGAAGACCTTCAGCGCGTCCAGGTCGGTGATGCGCGGGTCGGGCCCGTGCGGGTCGGATGACGGTGCTGCCGGTTCGTCTGCCACCCTCTCACCGTAGATAGGAAAATTAAGTTGCACAATATTATTTGCGCAACTTTTCTTTCGTATCAGCCCGCAAGACAAGAGCGGTAACGGCGACGGCCGCGGGGACACCGGCACCCGCACCCGCACCCGCACCCGCACAGCGGACCCGCTCAGCGGACCGGGTGGCCCGCCCCCCGCAGCGCGGACTTGACCTCGCCGATCCGCAGGTCGCCGAAGTGGAAGACGGACGCGGCCAGCACCGCGTCCGCGCCGGCCTCGACCGCGGGCGCGAAGTCGGCGACCTGCCCGGCCCCGCCGGAGGCGATCACCGGCACGCTCACCCGGGCGCGGACGGCCGCGATCATCTCGGTGTCGTAGCCGTCCTTGGTGCCGTCCGCGTCCATCGAGTTGAGCAGGATCTCGCCCGCCCCGAGGTCCGCGGCGCGCTCGGCCCACTCCACCGCGTCGATACCGGTGCCGCGCCGCCCGCCGTGCGTGGTGACCTCGAACGAGCCGTCCGGGGCGCGCCGGGCGTCCACCGACAGCACCAGCACCTGGCGGCCGAACCGCTCGGCGATCTCCCGGATCAGCTCGGGCCGGGCGATGGCCGCGGTGTTGACGCCCACCTTGTCCGCGCCGGCCCGCAGCAGCTTGTCCACGTCGTCCGCGCTGCGCACCCCGCCGCCGACGGTGAGCGGGATGAACACCTGCTCCGCGGTGCGCCGCACCACGTCGTAGGTGGTCTCCCGGTCACCGGAGGAGGCGGTGATGTCGAGGAAGGTCAGCTCGTCCGCGCCCTCGGCGTCGTACAGCTTCGCCATCTCGACCGGGTCGCCCGCGTCGCGCAGGTTCCGGAAGTTGACACCCTTGACCACCCGCCCGGCGTCCACGTCCAGGCAGGGGATGACTCGGACCGCCAGGCTCATGCGCCCTCTTCTCGTTCACCAGGTTCTTCAGGCCCGCGCCGCACGTCACCGCGGTACGCCTCGATCTCCACCTCGACCAGCACCCGGGAGTCCGCGAAGCCCGCCACCACGACCATGGTGGCCGCCGGCCGCGCCGCGCCGAACACCTCGCGGTGCGCCCGGCCGACCTCGTCGGCGTCCCGGGCGTGGCTGAGGTACATCCGGGTCCGGACCACGCTGGCCGCGTCCAGCCCGAACGGCTCCAGCGCCGACAGCGCGCCGCGGAACGCGATCAGCGCCTGGCCGTACGGCTCGTCGTCGCCCGGGGCGCTGCCGGCGGCGGGCGACGGGGTGACCCCGGAGACCAGCACCCGGTCCCCCGCCGCGACCGCGCGGGAGGAGCCGATCGCCTCCTCCCAGGAGCTGTCCTCCGAGCGCAGCCGCTGCACCTGACCGGCGCTCTCCACGCTCTCGGGGCTCTCGGGGCTCCCTGCGCTCCCTGCGGGCGCCGGTTCCCCGGCGGACCGGGAGGGTCGCGGGGCGCGCGGGGACTCGGGCGGTTCCGGGGATTCGGTCATCGGGACACAGCCTCCAGGGCTTCCTGCAACGTGAACGCCTGTGCGTACAGCGCCTTCCCGACGATCGCGCCTTCCACGCCCTTGGGCACCAGAGTGGCGATCGCCCGCAGGTCGTCGAGGCTGGAGACGCCGCCCGAGGCGACCACCGGCTTGTCGGTGGCCGCGCACACGTTCTCCAGCAGCTCCAGGTTGGGGCCCTGGAGGGTGCCGTCCTTCGCGATGTCGGTCACGACGTACCGCGCGCAGCCCTCGGAGTCCAGCCGGGCCAGCGTCTCGTACAGGTCGCCGCCGTCGCGGGTCCAGCCGCGGCCGCGCAGCGTGGTGCCGCGCACGTCCAGGCCGACCGCGATCCGGTCGCCGTACTCGGCGATCACCTTCGCCACCCACTGCGGGCTCTCCAGCGCGGCGGTGCCGAGGTTGACCCGGGTGCAGCCGGTGGCCAGGGCCGCCGCGAGGGTGTCGTCGTCGCGGATGCCGCCGGACAGCTCGACCTTGATGTCCATGGTGCGGGCCACCCCGGCGATCAGCTCGCGGTTGTCACCGGTGCCGAACGCCGCGTCGAGGTCGACCAGGTGCAGCCACTCCGCGCCCGCCTGCTGCCAGGCCAGCGCCGCGGCGAGCGGGTCGCCGTAGGAGGTCTCGGAGCCGGACTCGCCGTGCACCAGGCGGACGGCCTGGCCGTCGCGGACGTCGACGGCGGGGAGGAGTTCGAGCGTGCTCATCGGATTGCGGTCCTCGGGGTCGGGCGGATGCGGGACGGTGGCCTACGGCGCGGCGGCCGTACGGCGGGACGAGCGGCGGTAGGGACGGGCGGGCGGGCGGGACGGCGGCGGCGGTACGGTCCCGCGGGTGCGGCGGCGCGAGCGCCGTACGGGCCGGTGCCCTGGGCGCCGCGGGCGCCCGCGGGGCGGGTCAGAGCGTGTCGAGCCAGTTCTCCAGCAGCCGCGCGCCCGCGTCCCCGGACTTCTCCGGATGGAACTGCGTGGCCCATAGCGCGCCGTTCTCCACCGCGGCCACGAACGGCTCGCCGTGCGTGGCCCAGGTGACCTTGGGGGCGCGGATCGCGCTGGAAGACGGCTCCATCTCCCACGCGCGCACCGCGTAGGAGTGCACGAAGTAGAACCGGGCGTCCTCCGCCAGCCCCGCGAACAGCTGGGAGTCCTGCGGCGCCTGGACGGTGTTCCAGCCCATGTGCGGGACGACCGGCGCGCGCAGCGGGGCGACGGTGCCGGGCCACTCGTCCAGGCCGTCGCTCTCCACGCCGTGCTCGATGCCGCGGCTGAAGAGCACCTGCATGCCGACGCAGATGCCCAGCACCGGGCGGCCGCCCGCGAGCCGGCGGCCCACGATCCAGTCGCCGCGGACCTTCCTGATGCCCTCCATGCAGGCGGCGAAGGCGCCGACGCCGGGCACGAGCAGCCCGTCGGCGGCCATCGCGCGGTCGTAGTCCGCGGTGATCTCCACCTCGGCGCCGGCCCGGGCCAGCGCCCGCTCGGCGGACCGCACGTTGCCGAAGCCGTAGTCCAGGACGACGACGCTCTTGCCGGTGGTGTTCGTCATGTCCGCACGCCCCTCTACAGCCGGAGCAGGCCGGTGACGAGCGCCATCGCCGACCCGATCGCGAGCAGCGTGATCAGGCTCTTGGACTGCTTCTGCTTCCAGAACGAGTAGACCCCGCCGGCCAGGAACAGCCCGAGCAGGATGAAGAGGGACGACCCCTTGTTCACAGCGCACCCTTCTTGTTCACAGCGCGCCCTTCGTGGACGGCAGGATGCCCGCGGCGCGCGGATCGCGCTCGCTGGCGTAGCGCAGGGCCCGGGCCAGCGCCTTGAACTGGCACTCCACGATGTGGTGCGCGTTGCGCCCGTAGGGCACGTGGACGTGCAGCGCGACCTGGGCCTGGGCGACGAAGGACTCCAGGATGTGCCGGGTCATCGTGGTGTCGTAGGAGCCGATCATCGGCGCCATGTGCTCGGGCTCGGTGTGCACCAGGTAGGGGCGGCCGGACAGGTCGACGGTGACCTGGGCGAGCGACTCGTCCAGCGGCACCGTGCAGTTGCCGAAGCGGTAGATGCCGACCTTGTCGCCGAGCGCCTGCCGGAACGCGGCGCCGAGCGCGAGCGCGGTGTCCTCGATCGTGTGGTGGGTGTCGATGTGCAGGTCGCCCTCGGTCTTCACGGTGAGGTCGAACAGGCCGTGCCGGCCGAGCTGGTCGAGCATGTGGTCGTAGAAACCCACGCCGGTCGAGACGGAGACCTGCCCGGTGCCGTCGAGGTCGATCTCGACGACGGTGGACGTCTCCTTGGTGGTGCGCTCCACGCGGCCCACGCGGGTCATGCGGACTCCTTGTCGGTGCGGCGGTCGCCGCCACTGTGCTCGGTGTGCTCGGTGCCGTACGTCGCGTACACGGCCTTGGCCGCGTCCAGGAACGCGCTGTTCTCGGCGGGTGTGCCGGTGGACGCCCGCAGCCAGCCGGGGACGCCGTTGTCGCGGATCAGGACCCCGCGGTCGAGGAACGCCTGCCAGGCGGCGTGGCTGTCGGCGAAGCGGCCGAACTGCACGAAGTTCGCGTCGGACTCGGTGACCTGGAAGCCGATGGCGCGCAGCTCGGCGACGACGCGGTCGCGTTCGGCCTTGAGCTGCTCGACGTAGCCGAGCAGGGTGTCGGTGTACTCCAGCGCGGCCAGCGCGGTCGCCTGGTTGACCGACGAGAGGTGGTAGGGCAGCCGGACCAGCTGGACCGCCTCGACCACGGCCGGGTCGGCCGCGAGGTAGCCCAGCCGCAGCCCGGCCGCGCCGAACGCCTTGGACATGGTGCGGGTCAGCACCAGGTTCGGCCGGCCGTCGATCAGCGGCAGCAGCGAGGGCCGGTGCGAGAACTCGCCGTACGCCTCGTCGATGACCACCAGCGACGGCTTCGCGGCCTGTGCGGCCTCGTAGAGCGCCAGCACGGTGGCGGCGTCGGTCGCGGTGCCGGTCGGGTTGTTCGGCGAGCAGACGAAGACGACGTCGGGGCGGAGCGCGGCGATCTCGCGGCAGGCCGCCTCGGTGTCGATGGTGAAGTCGGCGTGCCGCGGCCCGGACACCCAGCCGGTGCCGGTGCCGCGGGAGATCAGCGCGTGCATGGAGTACGACGGCTCGAAGCCGATCGCGGTGCGACCGGGCCCGCCGAACGCCTGGAGCAGCTGCTGGATCACTTCGTTGGAGCCGTTGGCGGCCCAGACCTGGCCGGCGGCGACCGGGTGGCCCGCGGTGCGGCTGAGGTACTCGGCGAGCGCGGTGCGCAGCTCGACCGCGTCCCGGTCCGGGTAGCGGTTGAGGTTGCGGGCGGCCTCGGTGACGCGTTCGGCGATCCGCGCGACCAGCGGCTCGGGCAGCGGGTACGGGTTCTCGTTGGTGTTCAGCCGCACCGGCACGTCGAGCTGCGGGGCGCCGTACGCGGACTGGCCGCGCAGTTCGTCGCGCAGCGGCAGGTCGTCGAGTGAGGTCATGATCCGGCTCCGAACCGTACGGTCACGGCGGTGCCGTGCGCGGGCAGGTCCTCGGCGGTGGCCAGCGCCACCACGTGGTGGGCGACGTCGGCGAGCGCGTCGCGGGAGTAGTCCACGACGTGGATGCCGCGCAGGAAGGACTGCACGGACAGGCCCGAGGAGTGGCAGGCGCAGCCGCCGGTGGGCAGCACGTGGTTGGAGCCGGCGCAGTAGTCGCCGAGGGAGACCGGGGCGTGCGGGCCGACGAAGACCGCGCCGGCGTTGCGCACGCGGGCGGCGACGGCGGCGGCGTCCTGGGTCTGGATCTCCAGGTGCTCGGCGGCGTAGGCGTCCACGACCTGAAGGCCCTGGGCCAGGGAGTCGACCAGGACGGTCGCGGACTGGCGGCCGGCGAGCGCGGCGGCGATCCGCTCGCGGTGCTTGGCGGCGGCGACCTGCACGTCGAGTTCCTTGTCGACGGCGTCGGCGAGCTCGGCGGAGGTGGTGACCAGGACGGCGGCGGCCAGCGTGTCGTGCTCGGCCTGGCTGATCAGGTCGGCGGCCACGAAGGCGGGGTCGGCGGAGGCGTCGGCGAGGATGGCGATCTCAGTCGGTCCGGCCTCGGCGTCGATGCCGATCCGGCCCTTGAGCAGGCGCTTGGCGGCGGCGACGTAGATGTTGCCGGGGCCGGTGACCAGGTTGACCGGGCGGCACTCGTCGGTGCCGTAGGCGAACATGGCGACGGCCTGGGCGCCGCCGGCGGCGTAGACCTCGTCCACGCCGAGCAGGGCGCAGGCGGCGAGCACCGGCGCGGCGGGCAGGCCGCCGTTGTCCTTCTGCGGCGGGGAGGAGACCGCGACGCCCTCGACGCCGGCCTCCTGGGCGGGCACCACGTTCATCACCACGGAGGACGCGTAGGCGGCCAGGCCGCCCGGTACGTACAGCCCGACGCGCTGGACGGGCACCCACCGCTCGGTGACGGTGCCGCCGGGCACCACCTGCGTGGTGGTGTCGGTCCTGCGCTGGTCGCGGTGGACGGTCCGGGCCCGGCGGATGGACTCCTCCAGGGCGGCGCGGACCTCGGGGTCGAGCCGGTCGAGGGCGTCGGCCAGGGCCTGGGCGGGCACCCGCAGCCGCTCCACGCGCACCCCGTCGAAGCGCTCCCCGTACTCGATCACCGCCGCGCCGCCGCGATGGCGCACGTCCTCGCAGATGGGCCGCACGGCGTCGAGCGCGGCCTCCACGTCGAACTCGGCCCGGGGCAGCAGGTCGCGGTCGATCCCGCCCTCGGGGAAGGCGGCACCGCGCAGATCGATTCGGGAGATCACGGTGCCAAGTGTAGAGACCTGCCCAGGGCACCTGTTCCGCGGTTCCACTCCGTGATACGGCGGCAAGGCGGCGGCAAGACGGCGGCGCGGGCGTTCCGGGCCCCCGCGGGGCCCGCGCGGCACGGCGTGTGGCACGGCCCGCGGCACGGCGGGCGGCCCTGCTGACAGCACGGGCGCCGGGAAGGGTGCCGAACGGGGGCGTACTGCCCGTACGCTGACCGCTGTGACCGATCGCCTTCCGCTCTTCCCGCTCAGTTCGCCGCTGTTCCCGGGGCTGGTGCTGCCGCTGAACGTCTTCGAGGAGCGCTACCGGGCCCTGGTGCGGGACCTGCGGGCGCTGCCGGAGGACGCGCCGCGGCGGTTCGGGGTGGTGGCGATCAGGAACGGCCAGGAGATCGCGCCGACCGGCCAGGAGGGCCGGGCCACCGGTCCGGCCGCGGGCCTGGGCGACGACCCGATGGCGGCGCTGTACGGGTACGGCTGCGTCGCCGACGTGGCCGACATCGTGGACAGCGGCGACGGCGGCTTCCGGATGCACGCGACCGGCATCGTACGGTTCCGGCTGCTGTCGGTGGACGCGTCCGGGGCCTACCTGACGGCGGAGGTCGAGGAGCTGGCGGAGGAGCCCGGCAGCGGGGCGGGCGGGCTGGCGCCGGAGGTGACCCGGGCGTTCCGCACCTACCAGAAGCGGCTGGCCGGCTCGCGCGAACGCAGCCTGTCGGGGCAGGAGTTCACCGACAACCCGACGGTGCTGTCGTACCTGGTGGCGGCCACGATGATCGCCGAGACGCCGGCGAAGCAGCGGCTGCTGGAGGCGCCGGACACCGCCACCCGGCTCGGCGAGGAGCTGCGGCTGCTGCGCCGGGAGGTCGCGGTCATCGAGAAGCTGCCGTCGCTGCCCGCGGTGGACCTGACCCAGCAGGCGATCTGCGCGAACTGACCGGCCGGGCCGCACCGCTGCGGCCGGACCTGGCAGGCTTGCCGGTCATGGCGAAGAAGTCACGTACCGGCGGCGGCACTCCGGCGACCGTCGCGCTGGACCGGGCCGGGGTGCCGTACACCGTGCACGCGTACCCGCACGACCCGGGCGGGGAGCTGTCCTACGGCCAGGAGGCCGCGGCCGCGCTCGGCGTGGAGCCCGGCCGGGTGTTCAAGACGCTCGTCGCGGAGGTGGACGGCGCGCTGACGGTGGCGGTGGTGCCGGTGTCCGGCTCGCTGGACCTGAAGGCGCTGGCGGCCGCGGCGGGCGGCAAGCGCGCGGCGATGGCCGATCCGGCCGCGGCCGAGCGCAGCAGCGGCTACGTCCGCGGCGGCATCTCCCCGCTCGGCCAGCGCAAGGCCCTGCCGACGGTGGTGGACGCCACCGCGCTGTCGCATCCGACGGTGTTCGTGTCCGCGGGCAAGCGCGGGCTGGAGGTGGAGCTGGCGCCGGCCGAGCTGGTGCGGCTGACCGGCGCGGCGACCGCGCCGCTACTGCGCCCGGCCGCCCGGGGCTGACCCCTCTGCCTCCTCGGCCTCCCCGGCCTCCTTGGCCCAGGTTCCCGGGCGCGGCTCCTCGCGCACCCCGAAGGTGTAGGTGAGCGCGGAGTACACCAGCATCGCGGCGGCCGGCCAGACCACGATCGCGACCTTGGCGCGCAGCTTCAGCGGGCCGTCGAAGACCACCTTCGGCCCGACCTGCTTGGCGTGCGCGATGATGTCCGTGGTCGGGCCGAGCCACACGCCCAGCCGCCAGCCGATGACGGAGGCGACCGCGCCGCCGACCGCCAGGCCGAAGACGACGCCGACGCCGCCCCTGCGGTGGCGCCAGAACACCGCGGCGGCGGTGAGCGCGCCCAGGATCAGCGCGATGACCACGAACGTGCCGTCGCCGCCGATCGCCTCCTCGCCCTCGGTGTCCTTGAGGTAGACCGCCTGCCCGTCGGAGACCATCGGCACCCGGGGCGACAGCCACAGCCAGAACAGCCCGAGGATGATCCCGCAGACCGCGACGAGCACTGCGACGACGAGCCCGTTGCGCAGCGCGGTGGCGACGCTGTCGCGGTCCCGGCCGGGCTGGTAGGGCGCGAGCGTCGCGCCGTCGCCGCTTCCCGCCGGGCCTCCCGCGGGAAGGGGCGGAAGCTGCGGGACGGTCGGGTCCTGCGGGCCCTCGGGCGGCGCGGGCTCGGGCTGCGGGGACCCGGAGTTCGAAGGCTCGGGCGTCAGAGGAGCGGTCACCAGGCCATCGTGCCAGGTGTTCCCGGCGGGTGCGCCACCGGCCGTACGGGCGCCGGGAAGCGGGCCTCCACCGGCCGGCCGGCGCCCGGCCGTACGGCGGTCAGCGGCGGGCGGCCCGCCGGTACGCCCAGGTCGCCACGGCCAGCGAGGCGACCCCGACGCCCGCGCACACCGCGAGGTCCCCGGCGACCGCGGCCCAGTCGGTGCCGCCGTGCCCGAAGGTCCGGGCGAACGCCTCCACCCCGTACGTCGACGGCAGCAGGTCGCGCGCCCAGCCGACCGGCGCGGGCATGTGCGAGGCCGGCAGCACCCCGAGCAGCAGGGCCGCGGACATGCCGAGCTGCCCCAGCAGCGTGGCGATCTCCTGCCGGGGTGCGAGCAGCCCGCAGGCCGCGCCGAGCCCGGACATCGCGGCGCCGGCCAGCGGCACCACGAGCACCAGCACCCACAGGTTGGCCAGGCCCAGGTGGAACAGCACGCAGCCGGTGACCGCGGTGACGAGGGTGCCGGGCACGGTGAACGAGGCGTACGCGCCCGCCGCGCCGAGGACGACCGCGGCCGGCGGCACCGGCAGCGTCGCGTAGTGGTCGAGTCCGCCGGAGGCGCGCAACTGGCCGAAGTACTGGGCGAGCAGGTTCAGCGCGACGAACGCGACGACCAGCACGCTGGAGCCGGCCACGACCGCGCGGGCCGCCTCGCCGTCGCCGGCGTGCACCACGCCGCGCAGCATCACCATGATCCCGATGGACTGGAAGGTGGCGACGAACAGCAGCGGGATGCGCGCCACCCGGGCGCGGGAGAGCTGGGCCCGGTAGACCGCGCCGAGCGCGGGCCACAGCCGGGCCCGGGGGGCGAGCGGTGTGGCGCCGCCGCCGATCAGCTCGCCGGGTTCGAGACCGGCCGGTGCCGCCAGGGTCATACCTTCACCAGTCCCTCGCTGCTGCCGCCGAGCGCCAGGTAGACGTCCTCCAGGCTGGGCATGGCCAGGGTGAAGTCGTCCAGCGCGGCGAACGCCGGGCCGGACGTGACCTCCGCGACCGCGGCCCTGGCCCGTTCCTGCGGCAGCCGCAGCGTCCAGCGGCGGCCGGCGACCTCTGCCAGGGGGCGCAGCGCGGCGACCGCGGGCAGGTCGGCCGGGGGGTCGTGCCGCCAGACCAGGTCGAGCCGCACCTCGCCCTCGACCAGGGCGCGCAGCCCGGCGGGCGAGTCGCAGGCGATGACCCGGCCGTGGTCGAGGACCGCGACCCGGTCCAGCACCGTTTCGGCCTCGATGACGTTGTGGGTGACCAGCAGGACGGTGGTGCCCTGCTCGGTGCGGCGCCGGTCCACCGCCGCCCACACCGCGCGGCGCGCGACGGGGTCCATGCCGGTGGTGGGCTCGTCCAGGACGAGGACCGGCCGCGGGCCGACGAGGGCCGCGGCGAAGCAGGCGAGGCGGCGCTGCCCGCCGGAGAGCCGCTTGATCGGGCGGGCCGCGAGCGGGCCGAGGCCCAGCTCGTCCAGGACCGCGTCCCGTGCGGTGCGGGCCGCGGCGGCGGGCATCCCGCGCAGCCTGCCGGTGGTCTCCGCGGCGAGCGCGACCGTCAGCTCGTCCAGGGCGGTGGACTCCTGGCCGAGGTAGCCGATCAGCCGCGCGGCGCGCTCGGGGTGGCGCACCAGGTCGTGGCCGAGCAGGTCGATGCTGCCCGCGTCCGGCCGCAGCAGGCCGGTGAGCTGGCGGACCAGGGTGCTCTTGCCCGCGCCGTTCGGGCCGAGGATGCCGAAGAGTTCGCCGGTGTGTACGTCCAGGTCGATGCCGTCGTTGGCCCGCACCGCCGGGATGTCCCGGCCGCGGCGCCCCCGGCCGCCCGGGTACGTCCGGACGAGGCCGCGTACGGCTACCGCCGGTCTCGCCCGTCCTTCGGTGCCCGTCCTCACGAGCACCGAGAGTACGCGGTCCCCGCGCCCCACCACGAAACGGGGTGCCCCGGCGGAAAACGGTGCCCGTCAAGGGCGCGTGGCCCCGGCGTGCGGCGCCCGACCCCGTGCGGCCCTCGTCGGCCGGTCTGCGCGACGGGCGGTTCAGTCCGCCGGGGAGGCGGTGTCGAACTCGCGCCAGAAGCCCGCGCGGATCGCGTAGCGGTCGTTCTCGTCGATCTGGTCGTCCTTGTGTGCCAGCAGCCCGAAGCGGGCCGCGTAGCGCAGGAGTTCCCCGTCGATCCGGTGCGGGACGCGCGGGTAGTGCGTGGAGAGGTGCTCCAGGTGGGTCCGGTCGCCGACCCGGGCGATCCAGCGGCGGGCGAAGACCTGCCCGACCTCGTAGGGGTCGCCGCTGACCGCGGTGATGTCGGCCTCGCGGTCGGCCCAGCGCTGCTCCGCGGTCGTGAGCTGCGCGAGGGTCGGCAGACCGGAGGTGTCGGGCTGGTCGGCGCCGGGCCGGTCGGTCCACCCCTTGTCGGAGGACCAGCGCAGGGTGCTGGGCGCGGGGTGGGCCGGGGGCGGCGCCGGCTGGGCGTGCACGCGGCCGAGGTCGGCGAGGTCCTTCGGGGTGGGCACGCCCTTGCCGGGCGCCGGGGCGGTCGCCGTGTCGCCGGGGTGCGGGGCGGGCGCGCTGCCGTTCTTCGCGGGGGTCTCGGCGGGGGCCGGCTGGACCGCGCGGGGCGCGGCGGCGTGCTCCGGCAGCGGCGCGGCCAGGATCGCGGCGATCTCCGGCCGTACCCCGGGGCGCGGCCCGGGTGTGGGCCCGCAGGCCCCGGCGACCTCCCGCGCCCGGATCGCCGCGGTGATCCACTCCCGGTCCAGCACGCGGCGCTCGTCGGCCTCGGCGACCAGGTCCTCCGACTGGTTGTAGTCGCCGTCGGCGGCCTGCACGGCCCACAGGTGGACGGCCACGCCGTGCTCCTTGGCCGACATCATGCCGGGCAGCAGGTCGCCGTCGCCGGTGACCAGCACCACGTCGGAGCAGGCCCGGTTGCGGGCCAGTTCGGACAGCTCGGCGTGCATCGCGGCGTCGACGCCCTTCTGCGCCCACCTGCCGTCCGTTCGGGTGAGGGCGCCGAGCCGTACGGTGACGCGCGGCATCACCCGCAGCCGGCGGTGCTCGGGTTGCGGAACGCGGTCGGGGGCCCCGTCGAACCAGTAGATCCGCAGCAGCGGCTGACCGGTCTCCGCTTCGGCGCGTTCGCGCAGGCCGGCGACCACGGCGGCATGATCGACGGTGATCCGCGAACGCGACGGTTCGCCGGCCAGCAGGCTCGCCGCTGCGCCCAGCAGGTACCCGGCGTCCACCAGGACGACGCAGCGGTCCATGTTGCACCTCTTCCGGTCGACCCCCGGCACGGATGCCCCCTGAGTTTCCCCCGAGTCTGCCCGAATGCCCGGGGGTTATGACCGCGAACACGATCTTCGGCGTGGCGGTCGGCGGTTTTTCCCGGCCAACGCCGGTCCCAAACGCCCGAAATGCGACCTTCGCCCCACCGTGTCAGTCTGATTGCGGCCGATCGGCCACCATCCCCTCACCAGGAAGGCACGATCGTGGCGAAGAACCGGAACCAGAACCGCCCGCAGCGCGACCGCCAGGACGAGCGGTCCCACCCGGCCGGCGAGGCCCAGGAGCCCCAGCACAAGGGCACCGTGGCCGAGGAGCACATGATGCCCGCGGCCACCCGCGTGGCGCGCAAGCAGCAGAAGAAGTTCGGCCACAACTGATCGCGCCTGACCCGCACTTCACGGACGCGGGGGTGCCTCCGGCAAGGGGGTGCCCCCGCGTTCGGCGTCGTGTGGGCGGGGCGGACTAGGGTGGAGCCCTCCCCCTCGACCGTCCTGGAGGTGCCAGCCCGGTGGCCGACAGCTTTGTTCACCTGCACAACCACACCGAGTACTCGATGCTCGACGGCGCCCAGCGCCTGAAGCCCATGTTCACCGAGGTCGCACGGCAGGGCATGCCCGCCATCGCGATGAGCGACCACGGCAACATGTTCGGTGCGTACGAGTTCCAGCAGGTCGCCAAGGGCTTCGACGACGTGAAGCCGATCATCGGCATCGAGGCGTACGTCGCGCCGTCGCACCGCCGGTACAAGAAGCAGGAGTTCTGGGGCCCGGGCGGCCAGCGGGCGATGTCGGACGACGGCGAGGGGAGCAAGGACGTCTCCGGCGGCGGCCGCTTCACCCACATGACGATGTGGGCGCGGAACGTCGAGGGCCTGCGGAACCTGTTCTACCTGTCGACGGAGGCCAGCTACACCGGGCAGTTCCCCGCCGGCAAGCCCCGCATGGACATGGAGCTGATCTCCGAGCACGCCGGCGGCATCATCGGCACCACCGGCTGCCCCTCGGGCGCCATCCAGACCCGGCTGCGGCTGAACCAGTACGACGAGGCGAAGAAGGTCGCCGCCTCCTACCAGGACATCCTCGGCAAGGAGAACTACTTCCTGGAGCTGATGGACCACGGGCTGGACCTGGAGCGGAACGTCCGCGGCGACCTGCTGCGGCTGGCCAAGGAGCTGGAGATCCCGCTGCTGGCCACCAACGACGCGCACTACGTCCTGGAGGAACACGCCGACGCGCACGACAACCTGCTGTGCATCGGCGTCGGCAAGAACAAGGACGACCCGAACCGCTTCAAGTTCAACGGCACCGGCTACTACCTCAAGACCGCAGCGCAGATGCGGGAGCTGTTCCGGGAGCTGCCGGAGGCGTGCGACAACACGCTGCTGATCGCCGAGCGCATCGAGTCGTACGACGAGGTCTTCGACCTCGAGGACGAGATGCCGCAGTACCCGGACGTCCCCGAGGGCGAGACGCAGGAGTCCTGGCTGCGCAAGGAGGTCCTCAAGGGCCTGGCGATGCGCTACGGCGACCCGATCCCGGCGGAGGTGCTGGAGCGCTTCGAGACCGAGATGAAGGTCATCGGCCCGATGGGCTTCTCGTCGTACTTCCTCGTGGTCGCGGACATCTGCCGGTACGCGCGGGACAACAAGATCCCGGTCGGCCCGGGCCGCGGCTCGGCGACCGGTTCGATCGTCGCCTACGCGACCCGGATCACCGAGCTGTGCCCGCTGGAGCACGGCCTGCTCTTCGAGCGGTTCCTCAACCCCGAGCGCATCAACCCGCCGGACGTCGACCTCGACTTCGACGACCGCAAGCGGGACCAGATGGTCGCCTACGTGGTGGAGAAGTACGGCGACGAGTACACCGCGCTGGTCAACACCTTCGGCAAGCTGAAGGCGAAGAACGCGATCAAGGACACGTCGCGGATTCTCGGCTACCCCTTCGCACACGGCGAGCGGATCACCAAGGCGCTGCCGGCCGACGTGATGGGCAAGAGCATCCCGATCGACGGCATCTTCAACCCCGAGCACCCGCGGTACGGCGAGGCCGGCGAGATCCGGACGCTCTACCAGAACGAACCGGACGTCAAGAAGGTCGTCGACAGCGCCAAGGGCGTCGAGGGCCTGATCCGCAACACCGGTGTGCACGCCGCCGCGGTCATCCTGTCGAAGACCAAGCTGACCAACCGCATTCCGCTGCACATGCGGAAGGACGGCACGAAGATCACCGGGTTCGACTACCCGTCGTGCGAGTCCATGGGCCTGGTCAAGATGGACTTCCTGGGCCTGCGCAACCTGGGCGTGATCGACCAGGCGATCCAGAACGTGCGGGAGAACCGCGGGGTCGACCTGAGCACCGAGAACATCCCGCTGGACGACAAGAACACCTACGCGCTGCTCGCCCGCGGCGACACCTTCGGCGTCTTCCAGCTCGACGGCGGCGGCATGCGGACCCTGCTGAAGGCGATGGAGCCGAGCCGGTTCGAGGACATCGCGGCGGCCCTGGCGCTGTACCGGCCGGGCCCGATGGCGGCCAACGCGCACATGAACTACGCCAGCCGCAAGACCGGCCGGCAGGCGGTCGAGCCGATCCACCCGGAGCTGAAGGACGCGCTGGAGCCGATCCTCGGCAACACCTTCCACCTGCTGATCTACCAGGAGCAGATCATGGCCATCGCCCGCCAGCTGGCGGGCTACACCCTCGGCGGCGCCGACCTGCTGCGCCGCGCGATGGGCAAGAAGAAGCCCGAGGTGCTGGCCGCGGAGTGGGAGAAGTTCCACGGCGGCATGCGGGACAACGGGTACTCCGAGGAGTCCATCAAGGCGCTGTGGGACGTCATGCTCCCGTTCTCGGGATACGCGTTCAACAAGTCGCACACCGCCGGCTACGGACTGGTGTCCTTCTGGACCGCCTACCTCAAGGCCAACTACCCGGCCGAGTACATGGCGGCCCTGCTCACCTCGGTCGGGGACGACAAGGACAAGGCGGCGATCTACCTCGCCGACGCCCGCAAGAGCGGGGTCAACGTGCTGGCGCCCGACGTGAACGCGTCCGTCGCGGAGTTCACCGCCGTCGGCGAGGACGTCCGGTTCGGGCTGAAGTCCGTCCGGAACGTCGGCGAGGGCGTGATCGAGGCGCTGATCTCGGCGCGCAAGTCCAAGGGCCAGTTCACCTCGTTCGCCGACTTCCTGGACAAGGTGAGCATCCCGGTCCTGAACAAGCGGGCCATCGAGTCGCTGATCAAGGCGGGCGCGTTCGACTCCCTCGGCCACACCCGGATGGGGCTGTCCGCGGTCTTCGAGGACGCCGTCGACGCGATCGTGCCGGTCAAGAAGGCCGAGGCGTACGGCCAGGACGACCTCTTCGCGAGCCTGGGCGGCCCCGACGAGAACGTGCAGACCTTCGGGCTGGACTTCGCGATCCCCGAGACGGAGTGGCCGCGCAAGCAACTCCTCGCCATCGAGCGGGACATGCTGGGCCTGTACGTCTCGGCGCACCCGCTGGACGGCACCGAGCACATCCTCGCCCGCAACCGCGACACCACGCTCGCCGAGCTGCTGGCCTCCGGCCAGGAGCGGCCGGTGAAGGTCGCCGGGCTCATCACCGGCGTCGACCGCAAGATGACCAAGCAGGGCAACGCGTGGGCCGCGGTCACCTTCGCCGACCGTGACGCGAGTATCGAGGTCTGCTTCTTCCCCGCGACCTACCAGCTCGTCGGCCACGCGCTCATCCCCGACAGCGTCGTCTCGATCACCGGCCGGGCCCAGGACCGCGACGGCACCATGAACATCATCGGCTCGGAGCTGGCCGAGCTGGACGTCTCCTCCGCGGAGAGCGGCGGCAAGCCGCCGGTGCAGCTGTCCTTCCGCGAGCACAAGATCCTGCGCCAGGACGCGATCAGCGAACTGCGCCGCATCCTGTCCTCGCACCCCGGCGACAGCCCGGTCCGCGCCCGCGTCGCCGGCCCGCAGAAGACCACCGTCTACGAACTCGGCTTCCTCGTCGACCCCACCACGGTCGCCTCCGAGATCAAGGTCTCCTTCGGCGCCGAGGTCTGGCTCGGCGTCGCCTAGCCGCCACCCGCAGTGGGCGCGCCGGGAGCCCCGGCCCCGGCGCGCCCGCACTGTCTTCGTGTTGTTATCCGACCTTTAAGTCACGCATACAGGTTCGCGTGGCACACTCTGTGCCCATGGAGACCATGGGCGAGATACGTCCGCGGCTGAGGGCGGCGCGCGCCGCCCTCTTCGCCGCGCTCTGCGTCACGCTCTCCTCCACCTCCCATGTGCTGATGGCCCACCGGCCGCTGCCGCTGACCGTCGTCCTCGCCGCCTTCGCGGCCGTCTTCGCGCTGGCCTACGCGCTGGGCCGGCGCGAGCGCGGGTTCTGGGCGATCAGCGGGATGATGGTGCCGCTGGAACTGGCCGTGGACACCGTCTTCACCTCCGGCCAGCAGTCCTGCTACGGGCCCGACGGCGGCCCGGTCACCGGTTCGTGGCGGTCGCTGCACGAGGCGGTCGTCTGCCACGGCCAGGTCGGCGCCAGGCTGCCCGAGGTCTCCCCCGCGCAGGCCGCCGCCGTCCACACCGGCACGTCGGCCCTGCCGTGGCTGCTGCTGGCCGTGCACGTCTGCGTCGGCCTGGCCGCGTCCTGGTGGCTGCGGCGCGGCGAAGCCGCGGTGCACCGCGTGCTACGGGCGGTGGCCGTCGCCGCGTTCCGCCCGCTGCTGTTCGCCGCCGGCGCCGTCGCCGCCCTCACCGGCGCCACCGCCGGCCGGGTCCGCGCCGCCGCCCCGGCCGCCGGCCGGCTGGCCGCCCGGCCACTGCTGCACTCCGTCGTACGCCGGGGACCTCCGCTCGCGCTCGCCGCCTGAACGGCTCGGACGGCCGCAACGGCCGCAACGGCCTGAACAGGCGGCCGGACCGATCCGTATGTCCCCATCACACAGCCACGCGTGCGTCACGCGTCATCCCCACGGAGTCACCCAGCCATGAGCAGCAGGAACAGCAAGCAGAGCAAGGCCGCCGCCCGCGAGCGGCTGCGTGTCCAGCGCGAGAAGGAGGCGAAGCGCGCGAAGGTGCGCCGCCAGGTCCTGGTCGCCGCCGGTGTCGTGGTGGTGCTGGCCGCCGCGGGCGGCATAGCCGTGGCCGTCAACAACGCCAACAAGCCCAGCTACTGGAGCGCGGCGGCGAAGAAGACCCTGGTCAAGCCGGCCAACACCTCGGGCACCAACGGCACCACCATCACCCTCGGCGACGCGAACAACAAGAACACCGTCGAGGAGTGGGAGGACATGCGCTGCCCGTACTGCGCCGCCTACGAACAGGAGTCCGGCGCCGCGGTGCTCAAGGGCGCCACCGACGGCGACTACAAGATCGTGCTGCACATGGGCACGTTCCTGGACACCAACCTCGGCGGCACCGGCTCCAAGCGGGCCCTGAGCGCGCTGGGCGCGGCCCTCAACGTGTCGACCGACGCGTTCGAGCAGTACCACACCCTGCTGTACTCGAAGACGTACCACCCGGACGAGACCACCGACAAGTTCAACGACAACGCCTACCTGCTCAAGGTCGCCGCCAAGGTGCCCGCCCTGAAGGGCAACACCAAGTTCACCACCGCGGTGAACAACGGCACCTACGACAAGTGGGCGCTGGACACCAGCGCCGCGTTCGAGAAGTACCTCGACAACAACTCGATCTCCGGCACCCCGACCGTGCACGTCAACGGCAAGAACGTGGACGTCAACGGCGTGAAGGTGGCCACGGTGCAGGCCGGCATCAAGGCCGACCTGAAGTAGCGGGCCGCGGGCCCCGCAGGCCGCAGGCTTGCGGGGCCGCGCACCCGGGCGGCCCGGGGCGGGTCAGAGGTCGCGGAGGAAGTCCAGGGCGACGGACCAGGTGGCCTCGGCGGCCTGCTCGTCGTAGTCCGGCAGGTCGGGGTCGGTGTAGAGGTGGCCGGCGCCGCGGTAGCGGAAGACCTCGACGTCGGCACCCACCCGCCGCATCCGCAGGTACCACGCGTTGAGCCAGTCCTCCGTCTCGAACGGGTCCGGGTCGGCGACGTGGAGCTGCACGGGGATGTCGGTCGCCGCACCGTCGGCGATGTCCGAGGTACCGTGCAGGAGCAGCAGCCCGCGGGCCTTCTCGTCGCCGAGCGCGAGGTTCTGCGCGAGCGCGGCACCGACCGAGAAGCCCGCGTAGACCAGGCCCTGCTCGGAGTGCGGCGCGGCGGCGGTGATCGCCCGGCGCAGCAGCTCGTCGTTGCCGATCCCGTCGGCGATCTCCCGGCCCTCCTCGACGCTGTCGGCGGTCCGCCCGTCGAACAGGTCCGGCACGTACACCTCGTGCCCGGCCGCGCGCAGCCGCTCGGCGGCGGTGTGGACGGCGGGCCGCAGCCCGTAGGTGGAGTGCAGCAGCACGATCGTGTGAGATGTCACAAGGGGCCTTCGTTCACGGTCCGTCGGGTACACCACCCATGGTGCCAGTTGCCAGCGGCGGGCCGGACGCCGTACACAGGTGCCTTACGGGGCCGCCGACGGACAGGAACTGAAACAGGTGGTGGGCATGGAGAGCATGCTGCGGCCGATCGTGGTGGTCGGCGCCGCGGTCGTGCTGACGGTGCTGCTCGGCTGGATAGGCGACCGGGCGCTGCGCTCGGTCGACGCGCGGCACCCGGAGACCCCGCTGTGGGACCTGCTGCGGCGCTGCCGGCTGCCCTCGCAGGTGGTGCTGTGCACCGCGCTGCTGCGCGGCGCCTACCACGCCGCGCACTTCGAGGACCAGCACGCCGCCTCCATCGGGCAGGCGCTCACCCTGGTGCTGATCGCCGCGTCCGCCTGGCTGGTGGTCCGCGTCGCCGCCGCCGTCATCGACTCCTCCTACGCCCGGTACGCCGCCACCGCGCACAGCGTGCCGAAGATCCGCCGACTGCGGACCCAACTCACCCTCATCCAGCGGGTGCTGACCGCGATCGTCGGGGTGATCGCGGTCGCCTCGATGCTGTTCACGTTCCCCGAGATGCGGACCGTCGGCGCCTCGGTGCTGGCGTCGGCCGGCATCATCGGCATCGTCGCCGGTGTCGCGGCCCAGTCCACGCTGAGCAACCTCTTCGCCGGGTTGCAGATCGCCTTCGGCGACATGGTGCGGATCGGCGACACCGTGGTGGTCGACGGCGAGTGGGGCGAGGTCGAGGAGATCACGCTCACCTTCCTCAGCGTCCGCACCTGGGACGAGCGGCGGATCACCATGCCGGTGTCGTACTTCACCAGCAAGCCGTTCGAGAACTGGTCGCGCGGCGACCCGCGGATGACCGGCGCGGTGATCTTCCACCTCGACCACTCCGCGCCCATGGACCTCATGCGCAAGCGGCTGCTGGAGATCCTGGAGCAGGCCCCGGAGTGGGACCGCCGCGCCTGGAGCCTGGTGGTGCTCGACACCACCCCGAGCACCGTCCAGGTCCGCGCCGTCGTCACCGCCAAGGACGCCGGCGACATCTTCGCGCTGCGCTGCCACATCCGCGAGCAGCTGCTCGACTGGCTGCGCGCCGAACACCCCTACGCCCTGCCGCGCGTCAACCTCCAGATGCAGGACCCCGCGCCGGACCCCACCGCCGAGTAGGTACGGCCCCTCCCCCGGCGCTCTACGCCCCGCGCATGGAGCGCAGGTCGAGGTGGCGCAGGACCCGGTCGACGATCTCGGGGTCGGACCCGGGCTCGCTGCGGGCGGAGAGCACCTCGTGCCGGGCGGCGGACAGCATGTCGTCCTGGATACGGCGCAGCGCCTTGATCCGCTTGGCGCGCCCCGCGTGGCTCTCGCGCCGCTCGTCGTCGATGACGTCCGGCGAGATCCGGGCGCCGAGGTCCATCGCCCGGTGGTAGAGCATCTCCGCGAGTTCCTCGTCGAGCGTCTCGGAGGTCTCGATCTCCTTCAGCCGCCGCCGGGCGGCCTTCATCGCGCGCAGCGCCAGCGCCCGTTCCTGGTCGTGCTCCTCCTCGACGTCCGCGCTGACCCCGAGCCTGCGCACCAGCCAGGGCAGGGTGAGGCCCTGGAGCACGAGGGTGACCAGCACCACGGAGAAGGCGATGAACAGGAGTTGGGCGCGGGCGGGGAACGGGTCGCCGTGGTCGGTGGTGAGCGGGATCGCCAGCGCGAGCGCGACGGAGGCGACCCCGCGCATCCCGGCCCACCACATGGTGACCGTCTCCCGCCAGGTCAGCGGGATGTCCTCGTCCATGTCCCGCAGCGTGTGCAGCCGCTTCGCGATGGCCGCGGCGGGCAGCAGGTACAGCAGCCGGATGCCGACCACGACCGCGACGATCAGCCCGGCGTCGCGCAGCAGCGGCCCCCAGTTCCCGGCGGCGGCGCTGAAGACGTGGTGCATCTCCAGGCCGATCAGCCCGAAGGCGATGCCGGTCACGAGGGTGTCGACGATCTCCCAGAACGTGTTGCCGGCCAGCCGCGCGGAGACGTCGTCGGCCTCGAAGGCGTACTCGGTGAGGAACAGCGCCGCGGTGAGCACCGCCAGCACCCCGGAGCCGTGCAGCCCCTCGGCGATGGTGTAGGAGGCGAAGGGCACCAGCAGCGACAGGCCGATCTGCAAGGTGGCGTCGCCGACCACGCCCATCAGCTTGTTGGCGCCCCAGCCCAGTGCCAGCCCGACGGCGACCGCGACCACCGCGGACAGCACGAACTCCAGGATGGCGTGCGGCAGCGAGAAGTGGCCGGAGACCACCGCGGCGACGGCCACGTGGTAGAGCACGATCGCGGTGACGTCGTTGAAGAGCCCCTCGCCCTCCAGGATGGAGATCATCCGGCGGGGCAGGCCGAGGCTGCCGGCCACCGCGGTCGCCGCGACCGGGTCCGGCGGCGCCACCAGGGCGCCCAGCGTGGCCGCGGCGGCCAGGGTGATCCCGGGCACGACCACGTCGGCGACGGCCGCGACGGCGGCGGTGGTGAGGAACACCAGCGCGACCGCCAGCAGGAAGATCGCCCGCCGGTTGGCCGCGAACTGACGCCAGGACGTGCGCTGCACCGAGGCGTACAGCAGCGGCGGCAGCACCAGCGGCAGGATCAGGTCGGGGTTGATCTGGATGTTCGGCACCTGCGGGATCAGCGCCAGGATGCCGCCCACCACGGTCATCAGCACCGGCGAGGGCAGCCCGACCCGGTCCGCGACGGGCACCATGACGATCGCGGCCAGCATGATCGCGAAGAACAGCGCGAGTTGGTCCACGCCGCTAGGTTGCCACGCGGCTACTGGCTGTCGGCCCGCACCACGTCCAGCGCGGCCTGGAGGTCTGCCGGGTATGTGCTTTCGAACTCGACCCACTCGCCGTCGGCGGGGTGCTCGAAGCCCAGCCGTACCGCGTGCAGCCACTGCCGGGTCAGCCCCAGCCGCTTGGCGAGCGTCGGGTCCGCGCCGTAGGTGAGGTCGCCGGCGCAGGGGTGGCGGTGCGCGGACATGTGCACTCGGATCTGGTGGGTGCGGCCGGTCTCCAGCTTGATGTCGAGCAGGCTCGCGGAGCGGAACGCCTCGATCAGGTCGTAGTGCGTCACGGACGGCTTGCCGTCGGCGACGACCGCCCACTTGTAGTCGTGGGTGGGGTGGCGGCCGATCGGCGCGTCGATGGTGCCGCTCATCGGGTCCGGGTGGCCCTGCACCAGGGCGTGGTAGCGCTTGTCGACCACCCGGTCCCGGAACTGCTGCTTCAGCCGGGTGTACGCCCGCTCGGACTTGGCCACGACCATCAGCCCGGAAGTGCCGACGTCCAGCCGGTGCACGATGCCCTGGCGCTCGGCGGCGCCCGACGTCGAGATCCGGTACCCGGCGGCGGCCAGCCCGCCGATCACGGTGGTCCCGGTCCACCCGGGGCTGGGGTGCGCGGCCACGCCGACCGGCTTGACGACGACCACCACGTCGTCGTCGTCGTGCACGATCTCCATGCCCTCGACGGGCTCGGCGACGATCTGCACGGGGGCCGGGGGCGCCGGCATCTCCACTTCCAGCCACGCCCCGCCGTGCACCCGCTCGGACTTGCCGGCCGCGGCACCGTCGATCGACACCTTCCCGGACGCGGCGAGCTCGGCCGCCTTCGTCCTGGAGAAGCCGAACATACGGGAGATGGCGGCGTCGACGCGCTCGCCCTCCAAGCCGTCGGGCACGGGCAGGGAGCGGACCTCGGGAAGCGTACTCACCCGGTCGAGTATGCCGGACGCGGCGCGGCCGAAGTGCCCGCAGGTCAGTCCTGGGGGCCGTCGTCCTCGCGCTGCTGGCGCCTGCCGTCGGGCTCGATGCCGAGGAAGGACAGCAGCACGATCAGGACGCCCCCGCAGGTGATCGCGGAGTCGGCGAGGTTGAAGATCGCGAAGTGCTCGGGCGCGATGAAGTCCACCACCCGGCCCTGGAAGCCGCCCGGCGCACGGAAGACCCGGTCGGTGAGGTTGCCGAAGGCCCCGCCGAGGAGCAGGCCCAGCGCGATCGCCCACGGCACGCTGTACAGGCGGCGCGACAGCCGGGCGATCACCACGATCACGCCCACCGCGATCACCGTGAACACCACGGTCATGCCCTGGCCCATGCCGAACGCGGCGCCCGCGTTGCGGATGGCGTCCAGCCGCAGGTAGTGGCCGAACACGTCGATCGGGGCGTGGTGCTCCAGGCTGTGCACGACCCACAGCTTCGAGAGCAGGTCCAGCAAGTACGCGAGCGCGGCGACACCTATCAGCACCGCCACCCGCCGCCGCCCCCGCGGGGACGCCGGCGCGGCTTCCTCCGCACCCGCGTCCCCGTCCGGTGTCTCCGGTGTGGCGATGGTGCGCTCCGCTTCCGTCACGTCAGTTCCTAGCTGTGTGTGCCCGACCCTCGGTGCGAGGGTACCAAGGGGGCCCGACCCCCCGGGCTGCCCCGTGCTGCCGGTTCCGGGACCACCTCCGGTGGTGGGCTGGTCGCGTCCGCAGGGGCGCGGGGAACTGCGCGACCAGCCACCGCGGACCGAGAGGTCCCGGAACCGGCAGCACGGGGCAGCCCGGGGGGGGTCAGGCTCCGCCGCCCGCGGAAGCTACCTGCGCTCCTGGCGCTGTTTGTCGTCCAGGCAGAGGGTCGCGCGGGGGAACGCCTGCATGCGGGCCTTGCCGATGGGCTTGCCGCAGACCTCGCAGAGCCCGTAGGTGCCCTCGTCGAGGCGGCGCAGCGCGTGGTCCGCCTGGGTGAGCATCTCCCGGGTGTTCGCGGCGAGCGCGAGTTCCGACTCGCGGGTGATGTTCTTGGACCCGGTGTCGGCCTCGTCGCCCGCGCCGTCGCCGGAGTCCCGCAGCAGCCCGGCCACCGCGGCCTCGGAGGAGGCGATCTCCGTGCGGAGCCGCTCCACCTCGGCGAGCAGTTCCGCGCGGGCCTCCTCGATCTCCTCGGGGGTCCACGGGTCCTCGCCGGGCAGCACCGCGAGGCTGCCGGGCTCCGCCGCGATCCGCGCCGCGGGCACCGCGGAGTCGGCCGCCTTCGCCACGGTCTTCTTAGCTGCCACCTTGCGGGCTCCTGTCTTCTTCGCCGCCGTCTTCCCGGCGGCGGCCGCCTTCTTGGCCGGTGCCTTCTTGGCCGGTGCCTTCTTGACCGCGGCCTTCTCGGCGGCGGTCCGGTCGGCCGCCGTCTTCTTCGCCGCCACCTTCTTCGCTGCCTTCTTCGCCGCGGCCTTCTTCGCGGGCGTCTTCCCGGCCGCGGGCTGCTTCACCGCCGCGGTCTCGGCGGACTTCTTGACGACCATGGCCGCGGCCCCTTCACCTCAGTGATCTCGTTCGCGAATCGTGCCGGAAACGGTAAATCGGGCACCGACCCGCGGCAACGGGGCGCGCTGCCGGGCCGACCGGCCCCTTCGGCGGGAACCGGTCTGCATCCGTTGTGCCCAGCTCACGGTCAGGTATTCCGCCGCGAGCCGCGAACCATGCCGCATCCTGGAACAAACGCCGCCATCAGGGTCAGTGCCCGCGCCCCCGGGCGCGCCCCTCGGCGCGGGCGAAAACCGTGCGCGGGCGCGCCGCGCGGGCCCGTACACTGGGCGCAGCGAAAGGCGTGGATGGGACGAGTAGCGCCGCACGCAGCCATGAGCGACCCGGGGACGGTGGAAGCCCGGGGGCGTGCGCGGTGTGAAGATCACCCCGGAGCCGCCGGAAGAAGGCCCACGGGCGCGCACCGCCCGTCTGCTGGTAGAACCGGCCTCGCGACCCCAATGAGGGGGCGGTGGGTCCCGTACGGGCCCGGACACCGCCAAGGAGGGTGGTACCGCGGGAGCGCCGGCACGGGTTCTCGTCCCTCCGACGGAAGAACGCGACCAGCGCCAAGCGTCCGCCGGAGGAAGAACCCCTGATGAGCCAGCCGCAGTACCGCCAGGTGCCCGCCCAGGTCGACCTGCCCGCCCTCGAACGCGAGGTGCTGGAGCTGTGGAGCGACCGGAAGACCTTCGCCCGTTCGGTCCAGCAGTCCGAGGGCCGCCCCGACTGGATCTTCTACGAGGGCCCGCCCACCGCCAACGGCATGCCCGGCGCCCACCACATCGAGGCCCGGGTCTTCAAGGACGTCTTCCCGCGCTTCAAGACCATGCAGGGCCACCACGTGACCCGCAAGGCCGGCTGGGACTGCCACGGCCTGCCGGTCGAGCTGGCGGTGGAGAAGGAGCTGGGCTTCACCGGCAAGCAGGACATCGAGAAGTACGGCATCGCGGAGTTCAACGCGAAGTGCCGTGCCTCGGTGACCCGCCACACCGACGCCTTCACCGAGCTGACCACGCGCATGGGTTACTGGGTGGACCTCGACGACGCCTACCGCACCATGGACCCGCAGTACATCGAGTCGGTGTGGTGGTCGCTGAAGCAGATCTTCGACAAGGGCCTGCTCGTCCAGGACTACCGGGTCGCGCCCTGGTGCCCCCGCGACCAGACCGGGCTGTCCGACCACGAACTCGCGCAAGGGTACGAGACGGTCGTCGACCCGTCGGTCTACGTGCGCTTCCCGCTCACCTCGGGGCCGCTGGCCGGTCAGGCCGCGCTCCTGGTGTGGACGACCACCCCCTGGACGCTGGTCTCCAACACCGCGGTCGCCGCCCACCCCGAGGTCACCTACGTGGTGGCCACCGACGGGACCGAGCAGCTGGTCGTCGCCGAGCCGCTGCTCGGCAAGGCGCTGGGCGAAGGGTGGACGGCCACCGGGCAGACCTTCACCGGGCGCGAGATGGAGCGCTGGACCTACCGGCGCCCGTTCGACTACGTCGAGATCCCCGACGCGCACTTCGTCGTCAACGCCGAGTACGTCACCACCGAGGACGGCACCGGTCTGGTGCACCAGTCCCCCGCGTTCGGTGAGGACGACCTGAAGACCTGCCGCGCGTACGACCTGCCGGTGGTCAACCCGGTCCGCCCGGACGGCACCTTCGAGCCGGACGTGCCCAAGGTCGGCGGGGTGTTCTTCAAGAAGGCCGACGAGACGCTGGTCGCCGAACTCGACGCGGCCGGCCGCCTCTTCCGGCACCTGCCGTACGAGCACAGCTACCCGCACTGCTGGCGCTGCCACACCGCGCTGCTCTACTACGCCCAGCCGTCCTGGTACATCCGCACCACCGCGGTCAAGGACGCGCTGCTGCGGGAGAACGAGCGCACCAACTGGTACCCGGAGACCGTCAAGCACGGCCGCTTCGGGGACTGGCTGGACAACAACGTGGACTGGGCGCTGTCCCGCAGCCGCTACTGGGGCACCCCGCTGCCCATCTGGCGCTGCGCCGACGGCCACCTCACCTGCGTCGGCTCGCGGGCGGAGCTGACCGAGCTGACCGGCACCGACCAGTCCGGGCTCGACCCGCACCGCCCGTACATCGACGCGGTCACCTTCCCCTGCCCGACCTGCCGGGCGACCGCGACCCGGGTGCCGGAGGTGATCGACGCCTGGTACGACTCGGGGTCGATGCCGTTCGCGCAGTGGGGCTACCCGTACCGCAACAAGGAGCTGTTCGAGCGGACCTACCCCGCGCAGTTCATCTCCGAGGCGATCGACCAGACCCGCGGCTGGTTCTACACGCTGATGGCGATCGGCACCCTGGTCTTCGACCGGTCCAGTTACGAGAACGTGGTCTGCCTGGGCCACATCCTCGCCGAGGACGGCCGCAAGATGTCCAAGCACCTGGGGAACATCCTCCAGCCGATCCCGTTGATGGACCAGCACGGCGCGGACGCGGTGCGCTGGTTCATGGCGGCGGGCGGCTCGCCGTGGGCGGCCCGCCGGGTCGGGCACGGCACCATCCAGGAGGTGGTGCGCAAGACGCTGCTCACCTACTGGAACACCGTCGCCTTCCAGGCGCTGTACGCCCGCACCTCCCACTGGGCGCCGTCCGCGGCCGACCCGGCGGTGGCGGACCGGCCGCTGCTGGACCGCTGGCTGGTCGGCGAGGTGAACGCGCTGGTGCGCGACACCACCGAGGCGCTGGAGGACTTCGACACCCAGCGGGCCGGCAAGCTGCTCTCCGCGTTCGTCGACGACCTGTCCAACTGGTACGTACGGCGCTCCCGGCGGCGGTTCTGGCAGGGCGACGCGGCGGCGCTGCGCACCCTGCACGACGTGCTGGAGACCTTCACCCGGCTGATGGCGCCGCTGGTGCCGTTCATCACCGAGCGGGTCTGGCAGGACCTGGTGGTCCCGGTGGTGCCCGACGCCCCGGACTCGGTGCACCTCGCGCAGTGGCCGGTGGCCGACGCCGACCGGATCGACCCGGAGCTGTCGGAGCAGGTGCGGCTGGTGCGCCGGCTGGTCGAACTCGGCCGCGCCACCCGCGCGGAGTCCGGGGTCAAGACCCGGCAGCCGCTGTCCCGGGCGCTGGTGGCGGCGAGCGGCTTCGGCACGCTGCCGGCCGAGTTGCGGGACCAGATCGCGGAGGAGCTGAACGTCTCCTCGCTGGCGGCGCTCGCCGAGGTCGGCGGGTCGCTGGTGGACACCACCGCCAAGGCGAACTTCCGGGCGCTGGGCAAGCGGTTCGGCAAGGGGGTGCAGGCGGTCGCGGCCGCGGTCGCCGCCGCGGACGCCGCGGTGCTCGCGGCCGAGCTGCGGGAGCGGGGCGCCACCAGCGTGCAGGTCGACGGGGAGACGGTGGAGTTGTCCCCGGAGGAGGTCATCGTCACGGAGACCCCGCGCGAGGGCTGGTCCGTCGCCTCGGACTCCGGTGCGACCGTCGCGCTCGACCTCGCGATCACGCCGGAGCTGCGGCTCGCCGGGCTCGCCCGGGACGCGATCCGGTTGATCCAGGAGGCCCGCAAACAGTCCGGGTTGGACGTCGCCGACCGCATCGCGGTGCGCTGGTCGGCGCAGGACGCCGATGTCGTCACCGCCCTGACCACGCACGCCGGGCTGATCGCGGAGGAGGTGCTCGCCGTGGACTTCGCCCAGGGCGCGCCCACCGCCGACTTCGGCCCCGCCTTCACCGACGAGCCGCTCACCTTGGTCTTCCACCTGCACAAGGCCTGACCGCGCAGGTCCCCGCCGCCTCTTGAGGGTGCCCGCCACCCTCGAGGGGCGGCTCGCGGTGCCCTCGGCAAGCAGGCGGGCGGACAGGAAACGGCAAAAAGGTCCGGGCCCCACTGGGGAAATGTTTCCCCGGGGGCCCGGACCTTCGTCGTGCTGGACGGGTGGCGCTACCGCGCCGACCTAACTGTTCAGTTGTCGTCCTCGTCGATGAGGAACCCGCGCATCGGCGTGGGCGCCTGCTGCAACGGCTGCGGGCCCTGGGGCCGCACCGGTGCCATCGGCTGGGTCATCGCGGGCGACATCTGCTGCTGGCCGCCGTACGTCGGGCCGGGCGTGTGGCCGTTGCTCATGGCGCCGTTGCCCATCGCCGCGTTGCTCATGGCGCCGTTCTGCGCGCCGCCGCCGTAGGACGGTCCGCCGGAGCCGCTGTGGCCCATGGACGCACCGGCACCCGCGGGCGCCATTCCGCCCATGGAGCTGTTGCCGCCCATCGACCCGCCGCCCATGGAGGGCGCGGAGGGCAGCGACGGCGCGGGCGGGGAGGTCCGCGGCGGGGCGAGCGAGTCGTCCGCCTGGTTCTCCAACTGGCGCAGCTGCGACTCCAGGTAGGACTTCAGCCGGGTGCGGTACTCCCGCTCGAAGCCGCGCAGGTCCTCGACCTTGCGCTCGAGCGTGGCCCGCGCGGACTCCAGGGAGCCCATCGCGACGCGGTGCTTCTCCTGGGCGTCCCGCTCCAGCGCGTCGGCCTTGGCGCGGGCGTCCCGCTCCAGGCCCTCGGCGCGGCTGCGCGCCTCACCGACGATCTTGTTGGCCTCGGAGCGCGCCTCGGCGATGGCCTGGTCCGCGGTCTGCTGGGCGAGCGAGAGGACGCGGGCGGCGCTGTCGCCACCGGGGCCCTGCTGCTGCATCGGGTGCTGGCCCATCGGGCCGGGGCCGCCGGGGCCCTGCATACCCGGTCCACCGGGACCACCGGGACCCTGCATGCCCGGGCCGCCGGGGCCCTGCATGCCGCCGGGACCCTGCTGCTGCATGGGGTGCCCCTGCTGCATCGGGTGCTGGCCGCCCATCTGCCCCATCGGGCCGGGGCCCTGCTGCATGGGGTGCTGGCCCATCTGCTGCATCGGGCCGGGCCCGTGCTGCTGCTGGCCGCTCGGTCCAGCCGGCAACTGCGGCGCGCCGCCCGGCAGCTGGGGCGGACCCACCTGCTGCTGCGGCATCTGCTGCTGCACCGGCTGCGGACCGGATATGGCGGCGGGCACCGGACGATCCTGCTGCTCCGGCTTGCGCATGTTCTGCTGCGACTGCTGCTGCTGGTTGGCAGCGGCGGCCCGAGTCGCGGCGGCCAGCTTGGCCCGCAGGTCCTCGTTCTCGCGGAGCAGTCGGGTCAGCTCCGCCTCCACCTCGTCGAGGAAGGCGTCGACCTCGTCCTCGTCATAGCCCTCTCGGAGGCGGACGGTCGTGAACTGCTTGTTCCGAACGTCCTCGGGGGTCAGCGGCATCTCTTCACCTCAACGTGATCGTCGACATATCGGGAGCCCGCACCGTTCACATCAGACCCCCGACGACGGAGATCAGGATGTATACGATGATCATCAATACGAAGAAGGACAGGTCGAGCGCCACGCCCCCGAGACGTAGCGGCGGAATGAAACGCCGCAGAAGCTTAAGTGGCGGATCGGTGACAGTGTAGGCGGCCTCCAGGATGACCACCATCGCCTTCCCAGGGTGCCATGAACGGGCGAACTGGAAGACGTAATCCATCACCAAACGGAAGATGAGCACGAACAGGAGGCAGTACAGCGCGATGTACAGCACCTGGAGTGCGACATTCATCGCGCTTCCCTCTCCCCTGCTCATCCATCGGCCTGCCGACCGGGTCCTACATGTCGTGCGGTTGCGTTCTGCCTGGTCAGACCAGGTTCAGGCTAGCTCTGGTTGAAGAACCCACCCTCGGCGATGCGAGCCTTGTCCTCCGCCGTGACATCGACGTTAGCAGGCGAGAGCAGGAAGACCTTCTGCGTCACCCGCTCGATGCTGCCGTGCAGGCCGAAGACCAGACCGGCGGCAAAGTCGACAAGTCGCTTCGCGTCGGTGTCGTCCATCTCCGTCAAGTTCATGATCACCGGGGTGCCTTCGCGGAAGTGTTCCCCGATGGTACGGGCTTCGTTGTAGGTCCGGGGGTGCAGCGTGGTGATCCGGTACGGCTCCCGCTCTGACACGACCTTGGGCATGATCACCGGTGCGTTCTTCTCCAGGTTCTGGCGTTCGGGTGTGATGGATGCCACTGGGGCGATCCGCGGTTCGCGCGGCGCCGGGGCATGTACCAGTCGCGGGGGTTCGTCCTGCGGCTGCGGGCTCGGCGCCACGTGCTGGCTGTGCGGTCGGCGGGGGGCGACGTGCTCGGGCTCCGGGTCGGCGCGACCGCTGGGCGGCGCGGCCATCTCGGGCTCGAACTCGTCGTCAGGGTCAAAACCCGGCCCGTCGTACCCGTCGTCCTCCACGAGGCCGAGGTAGACCGCCATCTTGCGCATCGCGCCGGCCATGCTCTGCGTCCTCTCAGCGGGGGTTCGGTCCGCGGCCGCCGCCCTCGGCGGCCGCCACACCATATTTATGCTGTGGTCCGACTTGTTTGGTGACGTTACCGGAGCCCGGGACGGACTCCGAGTACCGCCGTACCGACGCGTACATGTGTCGCTCCGGCCGCCACCGCTTCGTCGAGATCCTGACTCATCCCTGCCGAGACCATGTTCGCAGCCGGATGCGTCTCGCGCAGGCGGGATGAGATTTCCACCAACCGATCGAAGGCCGCCCGCGGTTGGCCGGCGTACCGGCCGGCGAGCGGGGCGACGGTCATCACGCCGTCGAGCCGCAGCCCGTCGGCGGCGGCGATGGCGTCGGCGAGCGGGCCCACCGCGTCGGGAGCCACCCCGCCGCGCTCGCCGCGGTCGCCGGACTCGGCGTCCAGGGCGACCTGGACCAGGCAGCCGAGCGGTCTACCCGCGGCCACCGCCGCGCCGGACAGCGCGGCGACCAGGCGGGGGCGGTCGACCGAGTGCACATGGTCAGCGTAACGGACCACGGAGCGCACCTTGTTGGTCTGCAACTGCCCCACGAAGTGCCAGGTCAGCGGGAGTTCGGCGCAGGCGGCCGCCTTGGGCGCGGCGTCCTGGTCGCGGTTCTCGGCCACGTGCCGGACGCCGAGCCCGGCCAACGTGCGGACGTCCTCGGCCGGATAGGTCTTCGTCACCACGATCAGGGTGACCTCGTCGCGGCCGCGGCCGGCCGCGTCGCACGCGCGCGCGATCCGGTCGCGCACCGCCGCGAGGTTCACGGAGATCTGTTCGACTCTGCTGGGCACGCGCGTTCACCCGGTCCGTTCCGGCGCCGGGGCGCCCGCGCCGGCAGCGCCGGCAGGTCCGCCGTCGCACCAGACGTAGCCGGCCAGCCGACCGGTGGTGCGGTCGCGGCGGTAGGAGAAGTGGTCCGCGGACTCCCGCGTGCAGACGGCCGGCCCCTCGACCACCCGTACGCCGCAGCGCGCGAGTTGGGCGGCCACTCCGGCGCCCACGTCGAGCGCGGGCGTACCCCAGCTCGTTTCGGCGTACGACTCGGGCACGGCGGCCGCGACCTCGCTCCGGAGCGCGGCGGGCACTTCATAGCACTTACCGCACACCGAGGGGCCGAGCAGTGCGCTGATCCGCTCCCGGCGGGCGCCGTGCTCGACCATCGCGTCCACGGCCGCCGGCACCACGCCGGCCAGCAGGCCGGGGCGCCCGGCGTGCGCGGCGGCGACCACCCCGGCGTCGGGGTCGGCGAGCAGCACCGGCACGCAGTCGGCGGTGAGCACCGCGAGGGTGAGGTCGGCGCGGGTGGTGACGACGGCGTCGGCGGCGGGCGCCGGCCGGTCGCCCCACGGGCGGTCGACGGCGACGACGTCGCGGCCGTGCACCTGGTGCATCCACACCACGCGCGCGGGGTCGCGGCCCAGCGCCCGCGCGGCGCGGTCCCGGTTCGCCAGGACGGCGGCCGGCTCGTCGCCCACCGCGCCACCGAGGTTGAGGCTGTCATACGGAACGGCGCTCACCCCGCCCCACCGGTCGGTGAAGGCGAAGTGCGCGCCGCCCACGGTCGTGCTGTGCCCTATCACTGCCGGGCGGTCACTTCAGGAAGTCGGGGACGTCGAGTTCCTCGACGGCCGGGTCCTGGTACGGCCGGGCCGGCGGGACCAGCGGGCCGACCGGGGTCGGGGCGGTCTCGGCGACCGGCTCGCTCTCCGGCTCCGGGTCGCGCTCGGCCGGCGGGGCCGGCACGCTGCCGATGCCGGTGAACGACGAGGTGGGCCGGCCGGCGTCGGAGCCGGCGGCGCGGCCGGCGCCGGACGGGCCGGTGCCGCTGCCGGAGTCCTCGCGGGCGGTGTAGCCGCCGACCAGCTTCTCCCGGCCGCCCTTGGTGGGCGGCTGGCCGCCGTCGAAGCCGGCGGCGATCACGGTGACCCGCACCTCGTCGCCGAGGGCGTCGTCGATGACCGCGCCGAAGATGATGTTCGCCTCGGGGTGGGCGGCCTCGCTGACCAGTTGGGCCGCTTCGTTGATCTCGAACAGGCCGAGGTCGGAGCCGCCGGAGATGGACAGCAGCACACCGCGGGCGCCGTCGATGGAGGCTTCCAGCAGCGGCGAGGAGATCGCCATCTCGGCCGCGGCGACCGCGCGGTCGTCGCCGCGGGCGGAGCCGATGCCCATGAGCGCCGAACCCGCCTCGGACATCACCGACTTGACGTCGGCGAAGTCGAGGTTGATCAGGCCCGGGGTGGTGATCAGGTCGGTGATGCCCTGCACACCGGACAGCAGCACCTGGTCCGCGGAGCGGAAGGCGTCCAGGACGCTCACCTGGCGGTCGGAGATCGACAGCAGCCGGTCGTTGGGGATCACGATCAGGGTGTCGACGTTCTCGCGCAGGCCGGCGATGCCGTCCTCGGCCTGGTTGGCGCGACGCCGGCCCTCGAAGGTGAAGGGGCGGGTCACCACACCGATGGTCAGCGCGCCGAGCGAGCGGGCGATGTTGGCCACGACGGGGGCGCCACCGGTGCCGGTGCCGCCGCCCTCGCCCGCGGTGACGAAGACCATGTCGGCGCCCTTGAGCACCTCTTCGATCTCCTCGCGGTGGTCCTCCGCCGCCTTGCGGCCGACGTCGGGGTTGGCGCCCGCACCGAGGCCCCGGGTCAGTTCGCGGCCGACGTCGAGCTTGACGTCGGCGTCGCTCATGAGCAGGGCCTGTGCATCGGTGTTGATCGCGATGAACTCGACGCCCTTGAGACCGACCTCGATCATCCGGTTGATGGCGTTGACGCCACCGCCGCCGATGCCGACGACTTTGATGACTGCGAGATAGTTCTGCGGTGCTGCCACGTCGAAGGCCTCTCGCCTCGAGTTACGAATCGGTGGGACGGTCGGTCACGCTCGCCGATGCCGGGACGAACCCTAACGCTGAGGTTTAGGGTTAGCCGTAAGCGGGTCCCATGTGTTCCCTTGGGACGAGACACTAAGTCGACAAGCGGTGGCGGTTCAACGAACACGCCGAACCTCCCGTTTTTCTTTTCACCCTATGTGATCACGCTGTCCGTTGCGCAGCCGGGGCCGCACGCCTTGTCCCGCTTGGCCGGCGCCGCGTCAACTCCCTGACGCGGCAGGGGCGGTGGGCGCACTGACGTCGTAGTGCGTCGCGTCGGGCTGCGCCTTCATCAGTGCGGTGAGCACGCGGGCCTTGGCTGCGCCGTCCGTGCTGCTCCCCCACACCACCTCGCGCCCGCCGGAGAGTTCGACGGTGATGCCGTCGTAGGAGCGCACCCGGATCGCGGTGGCGTGGCCGTTCAGGGCGCGCGGCAGATCGGCGGAGACCTCGATGGCCGCGCGCAGCAGTCCCTTGGTGCCGAACTGGCGGACGCTGGCCGCGCGCGGGGCGGCCAACTGGATCAGCGGAACGCCGCGGGGGGCCTTTGCCACGGTGGCGAACCGCACGCCGCCGCGGTCGACTTCGGTGTACCGGGTGCCGTTCTTCAGGACGGCCGACGGGGTGCGTTCGGTGATCCTCAACCGCACGGTGTGCGGCCAGGAGCGCTCCACCGCCACATGGTCGATCCGCGGCAGCGCGGCGGTGAGGCGCCTGCTGACGGCGCCGGTGTCCACGGAGAACAGGGCGCCGCCGAGGGGGACTTTCGCCGCACCGACGATCTGATCATCGGTCAATACGGAATTACCGCTGACCTTGACGTGCTCGGCCCGCAGCAGCGGGGAGCCGTAGACCAGATAGCCGCCGCCCCCGCCGACCACGGTCAGCGCGACCAGCCCCAGCAGCAGGGCGCGGCGCCGGCGGCGCACCCGGGAACTCCCGGAATCCGTCCGGCTGGACGGGCGCGGCCCGCCCTCCACACGGCTCGCGCCGGGCGATGCGAGTCGGGTCATCTCGGCCTCCGATGTGGGCGGTAATGCCCCTATCCTGCAACGTGTCGGCCCGCGGCCGCGGCAACGCGCGGCGGCGGGAGCGGCGTCAGCGCCGGGCGGCCACCGCTTCGTACACCATGCGCACCAGCAGGTCGTCCGCGTCGCGGCGGCCGAACTCCGCGGCGGCGCGGGACATGTCGTACAGCCGGTGCGGGTCGGTGAGCACCGGCAGCACCTGGCCCAGCACCCAGTCCGTCGTCAGTTCCGCGTCGTCGACGAGGAGTCCGCCGCCGGCCCGGACCACCGGCTGCGCGTTGAGCCGCTGCTCGCCGTTGCCGATCGGCAGCGGCACGTACGCCGCGGGCAGCCCGACCGCGGAGAGTTCGGCGACGGTCATCGCACCGGCCCGGCACAGCATCATGTCCGCGGCGGCGTAGGCGAGATCCATCCGATCGAGGTACGGCACCGGCCGGTACGGCGGCATCCCGGGCATGTTGTCGGACTGCGGCAGTTCGTTCTTCGGGCCGACCGCGTGCAGGATCTGCACTCCGGACTGCTGGAGCCGCGGGGCGACGGCGGCCACCACCTCGTTGAGCCGCCGGGCGCCCTGGGAGCCGCCGGAGACCAGCAGCGTCGGCAGGTTCTGGTCCAGGCCGAAGGCGTGCCGGGCCTCCGGGCGGGCGGCGGCCCGGTCGAGCGTGGCGATGGACCGGCGCAGCGGGATGCCGATGTAGTGGGCGTCGCGCAGCTTGCTGTCCGGGGTGGCGACGGCCACGGTGTGCGCGTAGCGGGAGCCGATCTTGTTGGCCAGGCCCGGGCGGGCGTTGGCCTCGTGGACGACGATCGGCACGCCCAGGCGCTTGGCGGCGAGGTAGCCGGGCAGGGCGACGTAGCCGCCGAAGCCGACGAGGCAGTCCGCCTTGGTGCGTTCGAGCACCTGCTCGGCGGCCTTGATGGTGCCGCGCAGCCGCCCGGGCACGGTGATGAGTTCGGGGGTGGGCCGGCGCGGCAGCGGCACCGCGGGGATGAGGGCGAGTTCGTAGCCGCGTTCGGGCACGAGCCTGGTCTCCAGTCCGCGCTCGGTGCCCAGTGCGGTGATGCCCACGGCCGGGTCCTGCCGGCGCAGGGCGTCGGCGAGCGCGAGTGCCGGCTCGATGTGGCCGGCGGTCCCGCCGCCGGCGAGTACGACATGCACCGAAATTCACCGCTCTCCCGACGGCCGCCTTCCGGTACGCCGTCGCATCGTCCGTCTCATCGCCCTGGTCAGGGAGCTGCGTTCCCGGGTGACCAGGGCGGCCCGCGCCGCCGGCTCGCTCCTGGCGAAGGCGATCAGCAGGCCCACCGCGTACATGGTCGGCAGGAGGGCCGACCCCCCGTAGGAGAACAGCGGCAGCGGGACCCCGGCGATCGGCAGCAGCCCGAGCACCGCACCGACGTTGATCACGGACTGCACCGTGATCCAGGTGGTCACGCCACCCGCTGCGAACCTGACGAAGGGGTCCTCCGTACGACCGGCCACGCGGATACCCGCGTAGCCTAGTGCCGCGAAGAGGGCGAGGACGGACAGCGTCCCGGCCAGACCGAGTTCCTCACCGGTCACGGCGAAGATGAAGTCGGTGTGCGGCTCGGGCAGTTCGCCCCATTTCTCCACGCTGGCGCCCAGGCCGGTGCCGAACCAGCCGCCGGACGCGAGGGCGTAGATGCCGTGCACGGCCTGCCAGCACTGGTCGCCTGCGCCCGGCGAGGTCGCGGCGATGCAGTGCAGCCGGCCCATCCGGTTCGGGCTGGTCAGCACGAAGAGCGCGGCCAGCGCGCCGGCCGCGGCGAGCACCCCGGTGAACATCCGGGTCGGGGCGCCGGCCAGCCACAGCAGGCCGAAGAGCACCGCGGTGAGCACCATGGTGGTGCCCATGTCGCCGCCGAGCATGATCAGGCCGAGCAGCAGGACGGCCACCGGCACCAGCGGGACCAGCAGGTGCTTCCACTGGGTGAGCAGCTTCTTCTCGTTCTTGCGGGCGAGCAGGTCCGCGCCCCACAGCACCAGCGCGAGCTTCCCGAACTCGCTGGGCTGGAGCTGGAACGGGCCGCCGATGGACAGCCAGTTGGTGTTGCCGTTGACCGTCTGCCCTATCCCCGGGACCTGGACCAGGCACATCAGGAAGACCGCGCCGAGCAGCAGCGGGTACGCCAGTGCCCGGTGCAGCCGGATCGGCATCCGCGCGGCCGCGTACAGCAGCACCGAGCCGATCGCCACGGCCATCAGCTGCTTGCGGAAGTAGTACGTCGAGGGCAGGCCGTAGCGCAGCGCCTGGATCATCGACGCGGAGTACACCATCACCAGGCCGAGCACCGTGATCAGCAGCGCGGCGCCCATGATCACGTAGTACGCGGTGAGCGGGCGGTCCCATGCCTCGCGCAGCTGCTTCGGCAGCCGGGCCGCGGCGCGGCGGGCGCTGCCGCGGCTGCCTCCGGCGGAGAGGCGGGGTGCCCGGGCGGCGGGCACATGGCCGCTCCGGGGTCGGGCGGCGGCCGCCCCCGCCGAGCGCGCGGCCCGCCCACCACCCGAAGCAGCATCCCCGGCGGGCGGGAGCCGGTCCGCGCTTTTCGCCCCGGCCGCACCCGCGCGCCCACCACCGGAAGCGGCACCGCCACCCCGGGCACCGGGAGCGCCCTTCGCCGCGGCCCCGCCACGCCCGGACGGCGACAGCCGACCCATGCCGCCGCCTGCGGAAGACCCGCCGGCCGCGGGCGGTCGGCCCGGGGTGCTGCGGCGGCCGCCCTCGGGGGTTTCGTCGCCCCGGCCCGGCTGCCGGGCCGCGCGGACGGGCGGCGGCAGCCGGTCCGCGCCGTCGACCTGGCGGCGGACCGCGCCCGGGGGGCGCTCGTCGGCGCCGCCCGGGGCGGTGAAGCGGTCACGGGGCATGCGTCCCCTCCTCAGTGCGCGGGTACGGCCGGCCGCCGCCCCGAGCCGGGGCCGCGGGTCAGCGGCCGTGGCCGGCCGGGCCGGCCTCCTGCTGCCCGTCGGCGGCGGCGAGCGCCCGTACCGCCTCGGCGAACAGGTCACCACGCTGGTTGTAGTTGGTGAACATGTCCATCGACGCACAGGCCGGGGCGAGCAGGACCGTGTCGCCCGGCCGGGCGAGGTCGCGGGCCGTGCCGACGGCGGCGGACATCGCCCCAGTGTCGGTCCGTTCCAGCTCCACCACCGGGACCTGCGGGGCGTGTCGCGCCAGTGCTTCCCGGATCACCGCCCGGTCGGCGCCGAAGAGCACCACCGCGCGCAGCCGGTCCGCGGCGGCCGCGGCCAGTTCGTCGAACTCCGCGCCCTTCGCCAGCCCGCCGGCCAGCCAGACCACCGACGGGTAGGCCGCCAGGGAGGCGGCGGCCGCGTGCGTGTTGGTGGCCTTGGAGTCGTCGACGTAGGCGACACCGTCCAGGACGGCGACCTCGGCGATGCGGTGGGCGTCCGGCCGGAAGGCCCGCAGGCCCTCGCGCACGGCGGTGGGCGGGACGCCGAAGGCGCGGGCCAGCGCGGCGGCGGCCAGCGCGTTGGCGATGTTGTGCGGGGCCGGCGGCTGGACGTCCGCGACCTCGGCCAGCTCCTGTGCCCGGTGCTGCCGGTCCTCGACGAACGCGCGGTCCACGAGGATGCCGTCGACCACGCCGAACTGCGAGAGCCCGGGTGCGGCGAGGGTGAAGCCGATCGCCCGGCAGCCCTCCTCGACGTCGGCCTCGCGGACCAGCCGCTCGGTCTCGGGGTCCGCGGTGTTGTACACGCAGGCGACCTGGTTGCCGTGGAAGATCCGGCCCTTGTCCGCGGCGTACGCGGCCATCGAGCCGTGCCAGTCCAGGTGGTCGGGTGCGAGGTTGAGCACGGCCGCGGAGTGCGGCCGCAGGCTCGGCGCCCAGTGCAGCTGGTAGCTGGACAGCTCGACGGCCAGCACGTCGTAGGGCCCGTCCGCGGGCTCGCCGAGCACCACGTCGAAGAGCGAGACGCCGATGTTGCCGACGGCCGCGGTGCGCAGGCCCGCCGCGGTGAGGATCGCGGCGAGCATCCGGGTGGCGGTGGTCTTGCCGTTGGTGCCGGTGATCGCCAGCCAGGGCGCCGCGTCCGGTCCGCGCAGCCGCCAGGCGAGTTCGACGTCGCCCCACACCTGCACCCCGGCGGCCTCGGCGGCCGCGAAGAGCGGGCTGGACGGCTTCCACCCGGGGGTGGTGACGACCAGTTCGGTGCCGTCGGGGAGGGTCTCGGCGTCGCCGAGGCGTACGGCCGCGCCGAGCGCGGTCAGTTCGGCCGCCTCGGCGTGCTGCTTGTCGCCGGCCGGGCCGTTGACCACGGTGACGTGCGCGCCCAGGCGCAGCAGCGCCTTCGCGGCGGGCACCCCGGAGACGCCCAGCCCGGCGACGGTGACCGCGGCGCCCTTGAAGTCGGCCGGGTCGCCGAAGCGGGCCGGGCCGTTCCCCTCGGCCGGGTCGGCGCCGGGCTGGGGGCCCGTCATGACGCCGCCACCCAGGCCGCGTAGAACAGGCCGAGGCCGACGGCCATGCACATGCCCTGGATGATCCAGAAGCGGACCACGATCAGGACCTCGCTCCAGCCCTTGAGTTCGAAGTGGTGCTGGAGTGGCGCCATCCGGAAGACCCGCTTGCCGGTGAGCCGGAAGGAGCCGACCTGGATGACCACGGACATGGTGATCAGCACGAACAGGCCGCCGAGGATCGCCAGCAGCAGTTCGGTGCGCGAGCAGATCGCGAAGCCGGCCAGCGCGCCGCCCAGCGCGAGCGAGCCGGTGTCGCCCATGAAGATCTTCGCGGGCGAGGTGTTCCACCACAGGAAGCCGAAGCAGGCGCCCATCAGCGCGGCGGCCACCACGGCCAGGTCGAGCGGGTCGCGCACCTCGTAGCAGGCGCCGTTGGCGCTGACCGGGGCGCCGCACCACTGGCCGTACTGCCAGACGCCGATGACGGTGTAGGCGGCGAAGACCATCACGGACGCGCCGGTGGCCAGGCCGTCGAGGCCATCGGTGAGGTTCACGCCGTTGGACATCGCCAGGATCATGAACAGCGCCCAGATCACGAAGATCACCGGGCCGATCGACCAGCCGAAGTCCGTGGTGAAGGAGAGCTTCGTGGACGCCGGGGTCTGGCCGCGCGAGTCGTGGAAGTTCAGCGCCAGCACCGCGAAGGCGATGCCGACGATGAGCTGCCCGGCCATCTTCGCCTTGGCCCGCAGGCCCAGGCTGCGCTGCTTGACGATCTTGATGTAGTCGTCGAGGAAGCCGACCAGGCCCATGCCGACGGTCAGGAACAGCACCAGCACCCCGGACATGGTGGCCTTGTCACCGGTGGCGAGCTTGGTGATGACGTAGGCGAGCACCGTGGCGGAGATGAAGGCGATGCCGCCCATGGTGGGCGTACCGCGCTTGCTGTGGTGCGCCTTCGGGCCGTCGTCCCGGATCATCTGCCCGTAGCCCTTGCGGGCCAGCAGGCGGATCAGCAGCGGGGTGCCGAACAGCGACAGGAACAGTCCCAGAACACCGGAGACGAGGATCTGCTTCATCGGGTGGCACCCTCGCGGGCCGCGCCACCGGCGCCCTCGATCAGCGCGAGGGCGACGGACTCAAGCCCCACCGACCTCGATGCCTTCACCAGCACGACATCTCCCGGCCGCACCTGCGCGCGCACCAGGTCGACCGCCGCCTCCGCGTCGGACACGTGCACCGACTCCTCACCCCACGAACCCTCGTTGTAAGCGCCCATTTGCAGCCAACCGGCTTCGGTACCGCCGACGGCCACGAGCTTGCTGACGTTGAGTCGGACGGCCAGCCGCCCCACCGCGTCGTGCTCAGCGAGCGACTGCTCGCCGAGTTCGGCCATCGTCCCCAGCACCGCCCAGGTACGGCCCCCCCGGGCCCGTACGGAGCTGCCCATCGCCGCGAGTGTGCGCAGGGCTGCCCTCATGGATTCGGGGTTCGCGTTGTAGGCGTCGTTGATGACCGTCACGCCGTCGGGAAGCTCGGTGACCTCCATCCGCCAGTGCGAGAGCGAGCCGGCCGCGGAGAGCGCGGTGGCGATCTCCTCGACAGGCATGCCGAGTTCACGGGCGACGGCGGCCGCGGCGAGCGCGTTCGACACGTGATGCTCACCGTACAGGCGCAAGGTCACTTCGGCGCACCCGGAGGGTGTGCGCAGCGTGAAGTGGGGCTGTCCGCTGGCGTTGAGCGTCACGTTCTCGGCGCGTACGTCCGCTTCGGGGGCTTCGCCGAAGGTCACCACTTTCGCCGTGGTTCGGGTGCGCATGGCACTCACCAGCGGGTCGTCCGCGTTGAGCACGGCGACGCCGCCCTCGGCCGCGCTCGGCAGCGCCTCGACGAGTTCGCCCTTGGCCTGCGCGATCTGCTCGCGGCCGCCGAACTCGCCGATGTGCGCGCTGCCCACGTTGAGCACCAGCCCGATCCGGGGCGGGGTGAGCCCGGTCAGGTAGGCGATGTGGCCGATGCCGCGGGCGCCCATCTCCAGCACCAGGTGGCGGGTGCCCTCGTCGGCGCCGAGCGCGGTCAGCGGCAGCCCGATCTCGTTGTTGAACGAGCCGGGTGTCCACACGGTGGGCGCCAGGCGCTGGAGGAGCTGCGCGAGCAGGTCCTTGGTGCTGGTCTTGCCGGCCGAGCCGGTGAGCGCCACCACGGTCGCGCCCAGCCGCTCGATGACATGGCGGGCGAGGGCGCCCAGCGCGGCCTGGACGTCGTCGACCACGACGGCGGGCACGCCGACCGGGCGGGCCGCGAGGACCGCCACCGCGCCGTCGGCGACGGCCTTGGCGGCGAAGTCGTGCCCGTCGGAGCGCTCCCCGGCGAACGCGACGAACAGGGCGCCGGGGACCACCTCGCGGGAGTCCTTGACCACCGGGCCCGTGACGCGCACCGCACTGTCCGGTATGTCGTGCGTGCTCCCGCCGACCGCGCGTGCGACCTCGGCGAGGGTGAGAGGGATCACTGTTCTTGTCGGTCCTTATCGATCGCGGCGCGCAGCACCTCTCGGTCGTCGAAGGGGCGTACCTCTCCGGCGATGTCCTGGCCCTGCTCATGGCCCTTGCCGGCCACCAGCACGATGTCGCCGGGCCGCGCGAGCGCGACGGCGGCGGCCACCGCGGCGGCCCGGTCGGGTTCGACGATGACGTGTCCGCGCTGCGCGGCCGGCACCTGGGCAGCGCCGGCGAGCATCGCGGTGAGGATCTGGAGCGGGTCCTCCGAGCGCGGGTTGTCCGACGTGAGGACGGCGGTGTCGGCGAGCCGGGCGAGGGCCGCGCCCATCGGGCCGCGCTTGGTGGCGTCCCGGTCGCCGCCGCAGCCGAGCACGGCGTGGATACGGCCGTCGGTGGTGGTGCGCAGCGCGCGCAGCACCGACTCCACGGCGTCGGTCTTGTGGGCGTAGTCCACGACCGCCAGGTAGGGCTGCCCGGCGTCGACCCGCTCCAGCCGGCCCGGGACGCCGGGGACGGCGGCGATGCCGTCGGCGGCGGTCTGCGGGTCGACGCCGGCGGCGGCCAGCGCGGCCAGTGCGGCCAGGGTGTTGGCGACGTTGAACGGGCCGGGCAGCGGCGCCACGGCCCGCACCCGCTCGCCCTTGGGGCCGATCGCGGTGAAGCGGCTGTCCATCGGGCCGGCCTGTACGTCCTCGGCCCGCCAGTCGGCGTCGAGGCTGCCCTGCGCGGAGAACGTGACCAGCGGCACCGAGGCTTCGGCCACGAGCCGGCGGCCGTACTCGTCGTCGAGGTTGACCACGCCCAGCCGGCTGCGCTGCGGGGTGAACAGCCGCGCCTTGGCCTGGAAGTAGTCCTCCATGCCGGAGTGGAACTCCATGTGCTCCGGGCTGAGGTTGGTGAAGACCCCGACGTCGAAGACGGTGCCGTCGACCCGGCCGAGGACCAGGGCGTGGCTGGAGACCTCCATGACCGCCGCGTCCACGCCGCGTTCGCGCATCACCGCGAAGAGCGCCTGGAGGTCGGTGGCCTCGGGGGTGGTGCGCTCGCTCTTGATCCGCTCGTCGCCGATCCGGGTCTCGACGGTGCCGATCAGCCCGGTGCGGCCGGCGGCGTGGCCGGCCCGCAGCCCTCCTTCGACGAGGTAGGAGGTGGTGGTCTTGCCGGAGGTGCCGGTGATGCCGATCCGCAGCATGCCCTCGCCGGGCCGGCCGTAGACGACGGCGGCGAGCTCGCCCATCTGCGCGCGCGGGTCGGGCGCGGTGAGGACGGGCAGTCCGGTGGCGGCGGCGCGTTCGGCGCCGGCGGGGTCGGTCAGCACCGCCACCGCGCCGGCCCGGGCGGCCTGGTCGGCGAAGTCGGCGCCGTGCGCGCGGGCGCCGGGCAGGGCCGCGTACAGGTCGCCGGGGCGGACCGCGCGGGAGTCGTGCGTGATGCCGGTGACCTGCGGGCCGCCGTCGGCCGCGGGGCCGGCCGCCGGGTCCGCGGCTCCTGGCAGGCGGCGGGCGAGGTCGGCCAGCGGCGTGGGGCGCACGTGGGCCGGGCGCGGGGCGCCCGGCGGTCTGAGGGTGGGTTGATCAGCTGTGGGCACGGCCGCGAGATTACCGGGCGGGCCGGGGTCCGGGCCAAAACGGCGGCTGTCGCGGCCGGTGGCGGCGCCGGGCGCGGAGGGCGCGGGCGGGGTGGGTCGGCTGCCGATGGTGATCACCCGGCTTTCTTGTCGTGGGTGGCCGGCTCTGACGGGTTCCAGGTGACCGGCAGTTTCGGCGCGGGCGCGCCGGAGGGCGCCACGCCCAGGGACTTGAGCGCGAACTGCATGACCTGCTTGAAGACCGGGCCGCAGATGTCGCCGCCGAAGTAGCTGCCCTTCGTCGGGTTCTGGATCACGCAGGAGACCGTGACGCGCGGCTTGTCGGCCGGCGCGAAGCCGAAGAACGAGGAGGTGTAGCCCTTGTAGCGGCCGGTCGTCGGGTCCACCCGGTTGGCCGTACCGGTCTTGCCGGCCACCCGGTAGCCGTCGATACGGGCGTTGATGCCGGTGCCCTGTTCGCTGCCGACCACCGACTCCAGCATTTCGGAGACGGTCCTGGCGGTCTGCTGCGACACCACGCGGGTCTTCTTCGGGGCGGCGGCGGGCACGAACCGGCCGTCGGGTCCGGTGGTGCCGCGGATCAGGCTGGGCTCGACCCGGACCCCGCCGTTGGCGATGGTGGAGTAGACCGAGGTGGCCTGGAGGGCGTTGACCGACAAGCCCTGGCCGAAGGGGATCGTGTACTGCTGGGAGGCGTTCCAGTCCTGCGGCTTGGCGAGGATGCCGGGGGTCTCGCCGGGGAAGCCGGTGCCGGTGGGCTGCCCGATGCCGAACTTCCGCAGGTAAGAGTAGAGCACCTGGTTGGCCTGGGCCTGGGTCTTGCCGAGTTGGCCGGTGGCCTCGATGGTGCCGATGTTGCTGGACTTGGCGAGGACCCCGTTGAGGGTGAGGTACCAGGTGCCGTGGTCGACGTCGTCGTGGAAGAGCCGGTCGGCGCGCGGCAGGGTGCCGGGCACGGTGACGCGGGTGGTGGGGGTGGCGGTGCCGGTGTCGATGATCGCGGACATCGACATCAGCTTGCTGACGCTGCCGGGCTCGTAGGCGTCCTGCACGGCCGCGTTGCCGAGGGCGGCGGAGTCCGCGTGCGACAGGTCGTTGGGGTCGAAGCCGGGGGCGTCGGCCATCGCGAGCACCTGGCCGGTCTGCGGGTCCTGCACGATGACGTAGCCGCGGTCGGCCTTGGACTTCTGCACCTGCTGGGTGATGGCGCTCTGGGCGGCCCACTGGATGTCGCGGTCGAGGGTGAGCTGCACGTCGGTGCCGGGCACGGCGGGCTGCTCCTGGCTGCCGGCGGTGGGCACCTGGCGGCCGTCGGACTGGGCGTAGCGGATCTTGCCGTTCTTCCCGGCGAGTTCCTTGTCGAGCATCGACTCCAGGCCGCCGGCGCCCTGCCCCTGGCTGTTGACGAAGCCGACGACGCCCGCGGCCAGGTCGCCGGCCGGGTAGACCCGCTTGGAGTGCGGCACGTCGAAGATCCCGGCGAGCACGTCGGCGCCCTGTCCGGCGGCGGCCTTGGCGGCGAGGGTGGACTTCAGGTCCTGGATCTGGTTCCACGCCTGCGGCGACTGCTGCTGGGCGATGATCTGGTAGCGGGACTTGGGGGTGGCCAGCTGCTGGGCGATCTTCGTGGCGTCGCCGCCGACGATCGGCGCGAGCAGCTGCGCGGCCTGCTGCGGCGCGTCCTTCACCTTCGCCTGCGCGGGCGTGAACAGGTACGGGTCCGCGGTGATGTCGAAGGCGTCCACGGTGGTGGCCAGGTCCACGCCGGAGCGGTCGGTGATGGTGCCGCGGTCGGCGGTCACCTCGTGGGTGACCCAGCGGTTGACGGCGGCCTTGGCGGCGTAGGCGGACGCGTCGACGGCCTGCACCTGGAGCAGGCGCACCACGAACACGGACATCACCAGGGTGAGGACCACGCCGACCAGCCGCAGCCGGGGGCGGACCGCGCCCAGGCGCACCGCCCGGGGGCCGCCGGGCCGGTTGCGGCGCAGCGCGGCGGCCCGGCCGACGGGGCGTACGGGGTCGGCCCGCCAGGGGCCGGTGCGGCCCGCGCGGGCCGGGCGGGGGCCGCCGGTACCGCCGGAGCGGCCCGCGCCGCCGGTGCCGCCGGTGCCGCCCGGCCGGGGTACGCGGGGGGCGCGGGGGCGGCCGCCGTCCGCGGGGTCGGCGTCGGGCCGCGGCGCCGCAGGGCGGGCGGTGCGGCGCGGCTGCGGGCGGGCGCCGCGCGGGCGGTCTGCGTCGTCGCGGGGGGTCACGCGCTCACCTGCCGGGGGTCGGTGTCGTGGGGGTGCCCGCCGTACTCGTACCCGATGTACCCGAAGTACCCGAAGTACCGGTCGTACCGGTGGTGCCGGCCGTACTGGTGATGCCGGTGGTGCCCGCCGGGGTGGCGGTGCCGGACGGGGTGGCGGGCGGGGTCGTCGGCGGCGGGGTGGTGGTCGGCGGAGGCGCGGGCGGGGCGGTCGCCGGCGACGGCGTGCCCTGCACCTTGCCGTTCGGGTCGAGGAAGGCCGGGTCGCCGCCGGGCACCATGCCCAGCTCGCGGGCGCGCTTCTCCAGCGTCTCGGGCGCGGAGTAGCCGTCGACCTCCTGCTGGAGCTGCTGCTGCTGGTCGGTGTAGTGCGTCGTCTGATCCTGGAGCTTGTCCAGCTTGAACGAGTCCCGGTTCAGCGCCGCGTTGAGCATCAGCAGCGAGATGAGTCCCCCGGCGAGCAGTGTCACGACAAGAACGACGAACGGGGTACGCCGGGCGGTTGCGGACCTCCCGGCACCCAGCCGCGCGCCCAGCGCGCCGCCGCGCACCGCGCCGCGTACGGTGCCGCGGCCGCCGCGCCCCTCGCGTCCGGTGCCGTCGCTCATCGCACGTCCTCCCGGATGCGTTCGGCGCCGCGCAGCCGGGCGGGCGCGGCCCGCCGGTTCCCGGCGATCTCGTCCTCGCCGGGCAGTTCGGCGCCGCGGGTGAGCAGTTTCAGCCGCGGCTGGTACTGCTCGGGCACCACCGGCAGCCCGGGCGGCGCGGTCTGCGCGGCGCCGGCCGCGAGGACCTGCTTGACCAGCCGGTCCTCCAGCGACTGGTAGGACAGCACCGCGATCCGGCCGCCCACCGCGAGCGCGGCCACCGCCGCGGGCACCGCCCGCTCCAGCACCGCCAGCTCGCCGTTGACCTCGATCCGCAGCGCCTGGAAGGTGCGCTTGGCCGGATTGCCGCCGGTGCGCTTGGCGGCCTGCGGCAGCGCCTGCCGGATCAATTCGACCAGCCGCGCGCTGCCGGTGAACGGCTCCCGCTCCCGCTCGCGCACCACCGCGTCCACGATCTTGCGGGCGAACTTCTCCTCGCCGTAGGCGCGCAGGATGCGCACCAGCTCCCCGGGCGGATAGGTGTTCAGCACCTCGGCGGCGCTGATCCCGGTGGACTGGTCCATCCGCATGTCCAGCGGCGCGTCCTGGGCGTAGGCGAAGCCGCGGTCGGCCTCGTCGAGCTGCATCGAGGAGACCCCGAGGTCGAAGAGCACGCCCTGCACCCGCGGGACGCCCAGCCGCCGCAGCACCTCGGGCAGTTCGTCGTAGACCGCGTGCACCAAGGTGGCGCGCTCCCCGAACGGCTCCAGCCGCTCCCCGGCCAGCTTCAGGGCTACCGGGTCGCGGTCCACCGCGATCAGCCGGCACTCAGGGAAGGTGGTCAGCAGCGCCTCGCTGTGCCCGCCGAGTCCCAGCGTGGCGTCGACCACGACGGCACCGGGCCGGGCGAGCGCGGGGGCCAGCAGATCGAGGCAGCGCCGCAGCATCACCGGGATGTGCCGCGGGGACGGGTTGCTCATGTGGCCCTTATCGAACGGTAGGGACGGCGTAGCGCGGTGGGGTCGGGCACGGCGTCGGGCGGTCGTGGCGGTGGAACGGTCCCGCAGGTCGGGTCCGGGCATCCGACGATACGGGCGCCGGCTGCCAGACAAGCACGACGGACACGCTACGGCCGGCAACGGCTCGGTGGACGCGGAACCTGGTCCCCGCCCGCTCGGTGCGGCGGTCCCCTGGCACCGGGGAAGTGGTGCCAGCGGCAGCCGGGAGCGGGAGGAGGCCGGGCCGCGCGTCCGCACCGGGGTGGGACGAAGTGGTGCGCGCCGCGCCGGGGCGGGGACCGCGCTCACAGTAATCCGGGCGGAACCTCCTCGGACAGGGCCGAAAAGGTGTCTTCCTGGGCGGCCAGGTACCGCTCCCAGGCGTCCGCCGACCAGATCTCCACCCGGGTGTTCGCGCCGATCACGGCGCACTCGCGGACCAGGCCCGCGTAGTCCCGCAGCGGCTGCGGCACCGTCACCCGGCCCTGCTTGTCGGGCACTTCGTCATGGGCGCCGGCGAAGAGCACCCGCAGGTAGTCCCGGGTGGCCTTGGAGGTCAGCGGCGCCCCGGAGAACTGCTCGGTGGCGGCCCGGAAGCCCTCGACCGGCCACACGTACAGGCAGCGCTCCTGCCCGCGGGTCATCACCAGGCCGTCGGCGAGCTGCTCGCGGAACCGGGACGGCAGCACCAGCCGGTTCTTGTCGTCGAGCCGCGGGGTGTAGGTCCCGAGGAATCCCAGGAACACCGCACACCTCCCGACACCTCCGGCCAACGGCACCACTTCGCGCCACTTTACTCCACCATGCCCCACGGTCAACGGCGGCCGCGCCGGGGGCGCGCCCCCGTGTACGCCGGACGCGCCCGCCGTGCGCCCTCGTGTCCTGACCGGTGCGGAAGGTGCGCCCCCTGCGGTTCCGGCCGGCTCGGATACCGTCATAGACATGTCGACAGATGCCAGCGCCCCCGCGAATCCCCCCGCCCCCGGGACCGCCCCCGGCGCCGACTCCTCCGTCACCGACCGGCTGGTCGCCGCCAACCGGCGCTACGCCGCCGAGTTCACCGACCCGGGCATGGGTGCCGCCCCGGTCCTGAAGGTCGCGGTCGTCGCCTGCATGGACGCCCGGCTCGACCTGCACCAGGCGCTCGGCCTGGAGCTGGGCGACTGCCACACCATCCGCAACGCGGGCGGGGTCGTCACCGACGACACCATCCGCTCCCTCGCCGTCAGCCAGCGCGCCCTCGGCACCCGCTCCGTCGTCCTGATCCACCACACCAACTGCGGGATGCAGACCATCACCGAGGACTTCCGCACCGAGCTGGAGCACGAGGTCGGCCAGCGCCCCACCTGGGCGGTCGAGGCGTTCACCGACATCGACCAGGACGTGCGGCAGTCCATGGCCCGGGTCAGGACCTCCCCGTTCCTCGCCCGCACCGACGACGTGCGCGGCTTCGTCTTCGACGTCCACACCGGCCTGCTGCGGGAAATCACGAACAAGTAACGGCAGGCGAGTGACGCGGCCCTCCCCGTGAGGGAAGAATGCAGGATGCGGCACGTCCCGCCCGCGGCGGGCGTTGCGCAATCGGGGAGGGCCGCGGTCCAGGGACGACCGAGGCCCTGGGGCCCCAATGGAACAGGCCGAGGAGTACCGGGTGACGACCTTTGACGCTCGAGCGGAACTGAGCGATCTGACCACGACCGCGGAGCGGGTGCGCCGGAGCGTGGAGAACGTGATCGAGGGCAAGCCCGAGGTCGTACGCATCGCACTGACCGTCCTGCTGGCCGAGGGCCACCTGCTCATCGAGGACGTGCCGGGCGTCGGCAAGACCATGCTGTCCAAGGCACTGGCGCGGTCCATCGACTGCTCCGTGCGGCGCATCCAGTTCACGCCCGACCTGCTGCCCTCGGACATCACCGGGGTGAGCGTCTTCGACCAACAGCGGCGGGACTTCGAGTTCAAGCCCGGCGCGATCTTCGCGCAGATCGTGGTCGGCGACGAGATCAACCGCGCCTCGCCGAAGACCCAGTCGGCGCTGCTGGAGTCGATGGAGGAGCGCCAGGTCACCATCGACGGCACCACCTACGAACTGCCCAGCCCCTTCATGGTGATCGCCACCCAGAACCCGGTGGAGATGGAGGGCACCTACCCGCTGCCGGAGGCGCAGCGGGACCGCTTCACCGCCCGGGTCTCGATCGGCTACCCCAGTCCCGAGGCCGAGTTGAAGATGCTCGACGTGCACGGCGGGGTCTCCCCGCTGGACGACCTCCAGCCGGTCGCGGAGGCCCAGGACATCGTGAAGCTGATCGAGGCGGTGCGGCAGGTGCACGTCTCGGAACCGGTGCGCCGCTACGCGGTGGCGCTGGTGGGCGCCACCCGCAGCCACCCGGACCTGCGGCTGGGCGCCTCCCCGCGCGCCACCCTGCACCTGGTGCGGGCCGCCCGCGCCTCCGCGGCGCTGGACGGCCGCGAGTACGTCCTGCCCGACGATGTGCAGTCGCTGGCCGCCGCGGTCCTCGCGCACCGACTGCTGCCGACCGCGCAGGCGCAGCTGAACCGGCGCACGCCGGAGCAGGTGGTGGCGGAGATCGTGCAGCGCGTACCGGTGCCCGACCCGGCCGCGGGCGCGGGCGGGGGCGCCGGCTGGCCGCAGCGGCCGGCCGGGCGGCCCCAGGGCATGCCGGACGCGCGGGGCGTGTGATGGGCACACCCGCAGGGCCGCCCCCGCCGGGCGCCCGCCCGCCCGGCGGCCGTCCGCCCGCGCCGCCGCGCCCGCCGGGCGCGTACCCGGGCCCGTACCCGAGCCCGTACGGCGCCCCGCCCGCACCGCAGGCCCGGCAGCAGCCGCAGCCGGGGCCCCACGCCCAGCCGCCCGGGGCGGGGCCGTACGCCGGGCAGCCGGCGCCGCGGGCGCCGGGCGTTCCGCCGGTCGGCCCCACCTCCGCCGACGAGCGGCCCACCGGCGGCTTCCGCCGGGCGCTGGGCGGGCTGACCACCCGCGGCCGGTCGTTCGTGGCCGCCGGGGTGGCCGCGGCCGCCTGCTCGTACGTCCTGGGCCAGTCCGACCTGCTGCGGGTCGGGCTGCTGCTGGCCGTGCTGCCGCTGGTGTGCGTGGCGGTGCTCTACCGCACCCGCTACCGGGTCGCGGGCAGCCGCCGGCTGGCGCCGTCCCGGGTCCCGGCGATGTCCGAGGCCCGGGTGCACCTGCGGGTGGACAACGTCTCGCGGGTGCCCACCGGGCTGCTGATGCTCCAGGACCGGGTGCCCTACGTGCTCGGGCCGCGGCCGCGGTTCGTGCTGGACCGGGTGGAGCCGGGCGGCCACCGCGAGGTGTCCTACCGGGTCCGCTCCGACCTGCGCGGCCGCTACCCGCTGGGCCCGCTCCAGCTGCGGCTGACCGACCCGTTCGGCATGGTCGAGCTGACCCGGTCCTTCAGCGCCTTCGACACCCTGACCGTGGTGCCCCGGGTGGAGCCGCTGCCGCCGGTGCGGCTGGCCGGCGAGTCCTCCGGCTACGGCGAGAGCCGCACCCGGGCCCTGGCGCTGGCCGGCGACGACGACGTGATCCCGCGCGGCTACCGGCACGGCGACGACCTGCGCCGGGTGCACTGGCGGTCGACCGCGAAGTACGGCGAGCTGATGGTGCGCCGCGAGGAGCAGCCGAACCGGGCGCACTGCACGGTGCTGCTCGACACCCGCCGGGACGCCTACTTCGGCGCCGGACCCGACTCCGCCTTCGAGTGGGCGGTCTCCGGCGCCGCGTCGGTGGCCACCCACATGCTGGAGCGCGGCTTCGCGGTGCGGCTGCTCACCGACACCGGCAGCAGCGTGCCGGGCCCGGAGGGCACGTCCGGCTACGGCGCCGACTCCGGCGACATGGCCGGGCTGCTGCTGGACACCCTCGCGGTGGTCGACCACTCCGACGGCGACTCGCTGGCCGCGGCCTACGACGTGCTGCGGGCCGGCAGCGAGGGCCTGCTCGTGGGCTTCTTCGGCGACCTCTACCAGGAGCAGGCGGCCACCATCGCGCGGATGCGGCAACGGGCCGGCGGCGCGGTGGCGTTCGTGCTGGACAGCGACGACTGGCTGGCCCGCGAGCTGGGGACCCGGCCGGGCCCGGAGCTGTCCGCGGTGCAGCCGGGCGCCGGCGGCGAGCCGGACAGCACCGAGCGCGCGGTGCGGATGCTGCGCGAGGCGGGCTGGAGCGTGGTGGAGGTGCAGCCGGGCGCCTCGCTGCCGGAACTCTGGCAGCACGCGGACCGTTACCGGTCACGCGAGGAGACGACGCGGCAGGCGCGGGCCGGGCAGGCGCCGCGAGGAGCGGGGGCGGCGGGATGAGCGGACGCGCACGGCTCACGGTGTGCGCGGTGGTGGCCTCCATGCTGGCCGCAGCCGCGCTGCTGCCCCTGACCGACAACAGCACCTGGTACGGCAAGGCGCTGCTGCTGGTCCTGCTCCAGTCCGCGGTGGGCGCCGGGTGCCGCCGGGTGCCGCTGGCCCGACCCCTGACGGTGCTGGTGCAGGCCCTGGTGTCGCTGGTGGCGCTCACGGCGATGTTCGCCTCGCAGCAGGCCCTGGGCGGGCTGCTGCCGGGCCCGCAGGCGCTGCAACAGCTCGGCCAGGTGGTCCAGCAGGGCATCACCGACGTCTCGAACTACTCGATCCCCGCGCCGGTCAGCCCCGGTATCCGGCTGCTGCTGGTCGGCGGGGTGACGGTCGTGGCGCTGGTGGTCGACGCGATGGCGGTGACGTACACCAGCGCGGCCCCGGCCGGACTGCCGCTGCTGGCGCTGTACTCCGTCGCCGCCGGCCTGGACAGCGGCAGCGCCGCCTGGCTGTACTTCCTGCTGGCCGCGGCCGGCTACCTCCTGCTGCTGCTCGCCGAGGGCCGGGACCGGATGTCCCGCTGGGGCCGGGTGTTCAGCAGCGGGCCGCCCCCCGGCTCCTTCGGCGGCAGCAGCCCCTTCGCCCAGAGCGGGTCGACCCCGGTGCGCGGCGCCCGCCGGATCGGCGTGCTGGCGCTGGGCATCGCGCTGGTCGCGCCGGCCGCGCTGCCCTCGCTCGGCGGCGGACTGCTGGACACCTCGGGCCACGGCGGCGGCATCGGCCGCGGTGGCGGCTCGGTCAACCTGGTCGCCGCCCTCCAGGACAACCTGAACCAGCCGAGCAACAGCGAGGTGCTCACCTACTCCACCACCGCGAAGCCCGCCTCGGGCATGTACCTGCGGATCGCGGCGCTGGACAAGTTCGACGGCACGCAGTGGGTGCCGTCGAACCTGCCGACCGAGGCCCTGCCGGCCCAACTGCCGCGCCCGCAGGGCATGGCGGCCGACGTGAAGTACACCACCGCCACCACCCGGGTCCGGGTCGACGACAGCTATGTGCAGGACATGCTGCCGCTGCCGTTCCCCGCCACGAGCGTGCAGACCACCGGCGCGTGGAAGTACCAGCCCGAGGGCCGGATGCTCGTCGGCACGCACGGCCAGACCGCGGCCGGCCAGCACTACACCGTCACCAGCATGGAGGTCGACCCGACCGCGCAGCAGCTGGCCCAGGCCCCGAAGGCCACCGGCCGGATCGCCGAGCAGTACGAGCAGGTGCCCGACTCGCTGCCCGCGATCGTCAAGCAGACCGCGCTGCGCGAGACGAAGGGCGCCACCAACGACTACCAGCGGGCCGTCGACCTCCAGAACTACTTCACCTCCGGCCAGTTCGTGTACAACACGCAGGCCAAGGCGGGCACCGGGGTCGACGCGATCGCCCGGTTCCTCCAGACGAAGGAGGGCTTCTGCGTCCACTTCGCCTTCACCATGGCGGCGATGGCCCGCACCCTGCACATCCCGGCCCGGGTCGCGATCGGCTTCACCCCCGGCTCCCCCACCGCCGACGCCGACGGCCTGATGACGGTGGGCCTGAAGGACGCCCACGCCTGGCCGGAGCTGTACTTCGAGGGGATCGGCTGGACCCGGTTCGAGCCGACGCCCTACCGCGGCAGCGCGCCGGACTACACCCAGACCACCACGCCGTCGGGCACCTCCGGCGACCAGGACGTCGCGCCGCACACCTCGGCGCCCGCCACCACCGACACGCCCACCCCGACGCAGAGCTGCGAGCCGGGCACCGCGTCGGACAGCAGCACGTGCGCGCAGCAGGCGCTGCCGGCGAGCAGCGGCTCCGGGGGCGGCTTCGGCGGCGGCCGGGCGGCCCTGGTCGTGCTGGCCGCGCTGCTGGTGCTGCTGCTGCCCACCACGCCGCTGCTATGGCGCTCCCGGCTGCGCAGACGCCGGCTCGGCGGCGGCGGTGACCGGACCGAGGGGCTGGCGCTGGCCGCGTGGCGGGAAGTCGTCGACACCGGCTGGGACTACGGCATCCCGCCGGACGGCTCGGAGACACCCCGGCGGGCGATGGCCCGGCTGGTCCGGGACGGGCGCCTGACGGGTGAGCCGGCCGCGTCGGCCGCCCGGCTCGCCACGGCCGTGGAGCAGACCCTGTACGCCGCCGACCCCCGCCCGGCCACCGGGCTCGCCGGCGATGTCCACCGGGTCCACCAGGGCCTCAAGGCGGGCACGAACCGCCGCGGGCGGCTGCGGGCGGCGGTGCTGCCGCGGTCGGCGGCCCGGATCGGATGGGCGCTGGCCGCCCGCTGGACGGCGTCCACCGGGCGGGCCCGGGCGGCCGGGCAGCGGCTGGCGGCGCCGGTGCGGAACCTGGGCGGGCTGCTGCGCGGGAAGGCGGCGCGCGAGGCGCCGTGACGGCGGGTGGCGGGCCCCGCCGCGGTACGGGGCCCGCCACCGTACCGGGACCGTCGCGGTACGGGACCCGGACCGCGCGGAAGGGCGCGCCCCGGTCGGGGGCGCGCCCTTCGTACGACGAACGGTGTTACTGGCCCTGCTGGTCGCGGCGGCGCTGCCAGCGCTCCTCGATGCGGTCCATGACCTTGCCGCGGCGCTGCTGGCGACGGGCTCCGAAGCGGCGGCCGAAGTGTCCGGGGACCGCGGCGGGCCCGGCCTCAGGGGGCCGGTTGGCGCGGCGCCAGGCGGTGACCGCGAGGACGGCGCACGCCAGCATCACCAGGAACCCGACAACACCGAGCCAGGCCTGCTGCGCGACCATTCCGCCGATGAGCAGCGCGATCCCGCACACGAAGCCGAGCACGGCCAGGTAGACCCTGCGACGGGTGAACGCGCGCACTCCGTTTCCCTCGAGCGCCGACGCGAACTTGGGATCTTCGGCGTACAGCGCGCGCTCCATTTGCTCGAGCATGCGCTGCTCGTGCTCCGAGAGCGGCACGGAGACCTCCTACTCGTCGGTCGCGCGGGGCCGCGACCGGGTCCGACCCTTTCAGGATAGGCGGGAATCCGCTGCGTGAAACCCACCCCACTGCGCCAATCCGACGGGGCACTTCTTCCCCGTCGGACGCCACGTCATGCCAGCATACGGTCAGGAATGACGGCGCGGGCGGGGCTGTGACGGACTCGGCGGCCGGTCCGGCCGGGCCCGTGGCGGGCTCCGCCGCGGGCCCGCGGTGCGCCCGGGGCGAGCGCCGGGCGCACGGTGACCGCCCGGGGCGGGTCAGTCGCGCTCGGCGAGGACGTGGAGCTGGGTGGCGACCGAGTGGAACCCGGGGTCCTCGGCGGCGGCCAGCTCCAGCCGCAGCAGGGCCTCCAGGGCGCCCGGCTCGGTGTCGACCAGCACTCCGGGCACCAGGTCGGCGAAGACCCGCACACCGTGCACGGAGGCCGTGCGCAGGCCCGCCTCGCCGACCAGGCGGGTCAGGCCGTCGGCGGTGAAGCGGCGGGGCAGGGAGTCCGCGGCGCCGTATCGTCCGTCCGGGTCGAGCAGCGCCTGCTGGGCCTCGGCGAAGTGGCCGGCCAGCGCACGGGCGAGGACGGCGCCGCCGCGGCCGGCGGCGAGCAGGCTGAGCGAGCCGGCCGGGCGGAGGGCTGCCACCACGTTGCGCACGCCTTCCGCGGGGTCGTCGACGTACTCCAGCACGCCGTGGCACAGCACCATGTCGTACCCGCCGGGGCGGACCACGCCGAGCAGGCCGTGCACATCGCCCTGGACGGCGGTGACGCGGTCGGTCACCCCGGCCTCGGCGGCCCGGCGCTCCAGCGCGAACAGCGCGTCCGGGCTGGGGTCGACGACCGTGACCCGGTGGCCGAGGCGGGCGACGGGCACGGCGAAGTTGCCGGTGCCGCCGCCGATGTCCAGGACGTCGAGCACCGGGCGGTCCGCGGCCTTGGCCCGCCCCTCCAGGGCGCCCTGGAGCACCTCCCACACCACAGCGGTACGAAGGCTGGCACGGGGGCGGATCGGCTCCGGCCCTCCTGGACTGGACCCTGCACGGGACATGGCGGGCGGCTCTCCTCGCGGTGGTGCCGGCGATGCTGCCGGCGGTGGTGCTGGGGGGGTGGCGGCCACCATGGGCGCGGCCACGTCCCACTCTAGACCCGTACTTCGCGGGTCGTTGATGCGTACGGTGTGGCCGGCCTGGGGGTGTCCTGGGCCGGGCGCGGGCTCAGCGCGCGTAGGTGACGCCGCCGGAGGTGGCCTGTGCGGCGACTTCGAGGACGCCGCCGTCGGGCGTCACGTACAGGGCCCCGGCGGTGAAGTGCCGGCTGGAGTTCTCGGCGGGGAGGGCGGCGACGGGCGTGGCCCGGCCGGTGCGCGGCGCGACGCGGACCACCTGGGGGGCGGCGGGGGTGCCAGTGAGGGCGTAGACCGGGTCGTCCGCCTTCAACGGGGTGGCCAGCGCGATCGCCGGGAGGTGCCACAGCTTCGCGCCGGTGGCCACGTCGAAGCCGTCGATCTCGGGGCCCGCCGCCGTCTGGGCCGGGGTGACCAGCACCTTGCCGATGACGCGGGCGCTGTGGTCGGCGTCGGTGCCGTTGCCGGGGTCGAGTTCGGTGTCGCCCACGGCGAGCTTGCGGCTGCTCCCGGTCGGCTCGATCACCCGGACGCTGTCCTCGCCCGCCGTGTGCTCCCCGGCTATCAGCGGGGAGGCGCTGAAGACGTGCGCCACGTCGGTGTGCGCGTCCTGCTGCCTGCTCCACAGCCGCTTGCCGGTCGCGCCGTCGTAGGCGGCCAGGGTGAACGGCGCCTTGCGGTCGGCGCAGTAGTCGTCCACCAGCACCACCCCGGTGCCGCCCCACACGTAGGCGTTGCAGTAGTAGCCGCGCGGGCTGAAGCCCCACACCCGCCGCCCGGTGCGGATGTCGAGGCCGCCGAGGAAGTTCTCGCTGACGATGGTGGCGACGCCGCCCTGCACATAGGTGTCGGCGGCCGCCGCCGTGGGGTGCTTGGCGTCGGTCAGCGGCACCGTCCACAGCACCTTGCCGGTCCCGGCGTCGATGCCGGCCAGCGTGGTGCAGGTGCTGCCGTCCTTGCCGAAGGCGATGGTGCCCAGGCCGCCGGCGGTGAGGGTGGGCGACATCGCGCAGGGCCGCGTGCCGCCGTGCGCGATCTTCGGCGGCAGCGCCGCGCTCCAGGCCGGTGCGCCGTCGGCCAGCCGGTAGGCCCGCAGGCCGCCGTCGGTGCTGGCGCGGATCAGGAGCTTGCCAGTGACCCAACTGCCGACCAGCGCGTCGTCGGCATCCGGCGCAGGGTGCTGCCAGGCGGTGGCCAGGTGCCGGGACGCGGTGGGGGCGGCGTCCTCCCGGTGCAGCGCGACCGCCGTGCCGCCGCCGACCGCGGCGAGCAGCACGAGGGCGAGCACGACCCGCCGGGTGCGACGCCGGCCGGAGCGCGCCGCGGCCCGGTCCGCCGCCCGGGCGGCGGCCCTGCCGTCGGGCCGCGCCGGGCTCCCCTCCTCCGGCGCCATCTGCGTCGTCATCCCTGGTGCGTCCCTTTCCTTGGCGTGCGGTGAGCCCTCGACGGGCTTGCGGGCTCCTGGTCGGCCCCCGCCGGGCGCTCGGCGTTTCCGGGGCTCCGGAGCCCGTTCGACGGTGCTGCTCGCTCCCGCCCCCGGTCAGCCGCCGCCGAAGGGGTGGCCGAAGTCGTAGCGCGCGGACTCCAGGCGGAATGCGGCCCGGGAGCCGACCGAGGTGTCGATCCGCCAGTCCATCAACTGGGTGCTGCCCGGCCAGTCCTTGCGCTGGTCGTACCAGACCAGGCCGATCACGCCGGCCGCGGCCGCGCCCTGGAACAGGTCGCGCACCTGCGCCTCCTTGCGGGGGCTCTCGGCCACGCCGGTCTCGGTGATGAGCAGCGGCTTATCGGCGAAGGCGGCGATCTGCTTGATGGTCGGCGTGAAGAGGCTGGAGAACGCGGTGCCGTCGATCGGGCCGTAGTAGCCGATCAGCCCCACCCAGTCCACGTAGGCGTCACCCGGGTAGTACGGCTCCAGCTTGGCCGTCGTGCCGCTGTCGACGACGTGCGGGCTCCACACCCAGATGACGTTGCCGACCTTCTGCCGGCGGAAGACGTCGTGGACGTGCCGCCAGGCCGCCGTGAAGTCGGCGGCCGTCGCGTGGCCGGGGCCCCAGGAGTTCCACGGGCCGTTCATCTCGCCGGCGAAGGAGAGCACCAGCGGCCCGCGGTAGGAGGCGATCTGCCCGGCCAGCCGGCGCACGTACCCGTCGTCGCGGCCGGCGGCGATGTCGGCGAGCGAGGTGTCCGACGGCACCAGGGAGAGCATCGGCAACCGGCCGTGCTGCCACAGGAAGGCGTTGCCCTGGGCGTCGAAGTCGTCACCCCAGGAGGCGTAGTACTCGCGCACGTCCGGGGCGCGGCCGGCCTGCGCGGTGAAGGACTGCACGATCCCGTACTGCCAGGGCGACTTGTCGTCCACCACGCCGAGCAGTCGGCCCGCCGAGGCCGTCCGGCCGGCGGCGGTGCCCAGGGCGCCCAGCTCGTTCCGCAGCGCGGAGACGTCGTAGGGGCCCCCGGTCCCGGTGCTCGCCGCCGCCTTCGGGGAGTCGCTGCCGCCGCCCCCGCACGCCGCCGTCAGCAGCAGTACCGCCACGGCGAGGATGGCGGCGGCCGGGCGGCCGAGGCGGCGGATTCTGGCCATGGAGGTCCGATCGGGCAGGTGGAGACGGGTCGTTGGCAGGGCCGGCGACCGGGCGGGGGACGGGGCGACGGCACGTCAGGGTCGAGTCAGGGGTGATGCGGGGCCAGGCGAGCGCTTGGCTGCGCGACCAGGATCTTATGCTCCGAGAAGCCGATCACCATATTTTCATCACACTTTCGTCACAGGTGGCGGGTAAATCGGGGCAAGGGGGCCAACCGGTCGAGTGCTTGCCAGGTACGAACGCTACTTTTCGACTCCCGCAGCAGTGGTGGCACGATCAGGAAAGTCCGAGGCGTTCGGTGACCAGCAGCCTGTCCGAAGTCGTCGAACCCTCACCCGTGTTCGTCGACCGGTCGGGCCGTCGCGGCCGACGGCTGCGCGGTCTGGGCTGGGGGGTCGGCGTCGCCTTCGTCGGCCTCACCCTGGCGATGGTCTCCGGCCTGCTCGGCACCCAGGCTGACGCCCCGCCGTTGCACGTGCCGAGGACGGCGGACACCCTGCCGCCCGGCCAGTACGTCGACGCCCCCCAACCCGCCCCGCCGGGCAAGGCCGACCGCACCGGGGACACCCCCTCCGCCACCACCACCGCCGCGGGCGGCGCCTCCTCGTCCCTCTTCGGCTCGCCGTGACCGCCACCGCCCCGTAACCGCCCGAGGACTCGTCGAACATGTCGCGCCACCAACGCCCCAGCAGGTCGGTGCTGCGCCCGCGCAGACTCGCGGCGCCACCTCTGCGCTTCTTCCTGCCGGTCACGCTGCTGATCACCCTGCTGGCCCTGCTGGTCCTGCGCGGCATGGCGAACAACGAGGTCTTCCACGACGAGAAGGTGGCCGTCTCCGTCGACAAGACCACGGTGCCCAAGAGCGTGCTGGAAGGCGGCCCGGTCGTGGACGCCCGCGGCGCCAAGCAGGACCACCCCGTCAGCTACACCGTCCCGGACAAGACCGTGGTGCTGACCTTCGACGACGGGCCCTCCCCGCAGTGGACGCCGAAGATCCTCGACGTGCTCGCCAAGAAGCACGTCAAGGCGGACTTCTTCGTCACCGGCTCCATGACGACCCGCAACCCCGGGCTGATCCGGCGGATCGTCGCCGGGGGCCACGAGATCGGCGTGCACACCTACACGCACCCCGACCTCGCCCTGCACAACAACATGCGGCTGCACTGGGAGCTGGGCGAGACGCAGCTCGCCCTCGCCGGGGTGGCCGGCATCCACAGCAGCCTCTTCAGGCCGCCGTACTCCTCCACCGCCGACGCCCTCGACGACTGGTCCTGGCCGGTCACCAAGGCGGTGGGCGCGGACGGCTACCTGGTGACCTTCATCGACAAGGACACCGACGACTGGAAGCGCCCCGGCGTCGGCGCGATCGTGCAGGCCGCGATGCCGAAGCTGCCCGGCCAGGGCGAGATGATCCTCATGCACGACGCGGGCGGCAACCGCTCGCAGACGCTGGCCGCGCTGCCGCTGATCATCGACAAGCTCAGGGCGCAGGGCTACACCTTCAAGACCGTCGGCGAGGCGCTGGGCACCGGCTCGGCCAACACCAAGGTCCACGGCTCCACGCTGTGGGCCGGACGGTTCTTCGTGTGGTGCACCTCCTTCTCCGTGTGGGTGATGCCCTGGCTGGTGGCGCTGTTGGCGGTGGTCGGCGTGCTCGTCTTCACCCGGTTCGCGCTGATGTTCGTACTGTCGCTCCTGCACGTGCGCCGCACCAGGAAGCCCGGCTTCCGCTGCGGGCCGCCGGTCACCGAGCCGGTCAGCGTCATCGTGCCCGCCTACAACGAGCAGGAGTGCATCACCAACACCCTGCTCTCGTTGGCGGCGAGCGACCACCCGATCGAGGTGGTCGTCGTCGACGACGGCTCATCCGACGACACCGCGGCGATCGTGGAGGAGTTGGACCTGCCGATGGTCCGGCTGATCCGGCAGCCCAACAGCGGCAAGCCGGCCGCCCTCAACACCGGCGTGGCCGCGGCCTCGCACGACCTGATCGTGATGATGGACGGCGACACCGTCTTCGAGCCGGCGACCGTGCGCGAACTCGTGCAGCCCTTCGGCGACCCGCGGATCGGGGCGGTGGCCGGCAACGCGAAGGTCGGCAACCGCGACACCCTGATCGGCGCCTGGCAGCACATCGAGTACGTGATGGGCTTCAACCTCGACCGCCGCATGTACGACGTCCTCAACTGCATGCCCACCATCCCCGGTGCGGTCGGCGCCTTCCGCCGCGAGGCGCTGGTGCAGGCCGGCGGCATGAGCGACGACACGCTCGCCGAGGACACCGACGTCACGATGGCGCTCCACCGGGCCGGCTGGAGGATCGTCTACGCCGAGAACGCCCGCGCCTGGACCGAGGCCCCGGGCAGCATGAGCCAGCTGTGGTCCCAGCGCTACCGCTGGAGCTACGGCACGATGCAGGCGATGTGGAAGCACCGCCACGCCGTCCTGGAACGCGGCCCCGGCGGGCGCTTCGGGCGCGTCGGGCTGCCATTCGTGGCCCTCTTCATGGTCGTCACGCCGCTGCTCGCGCCGGCCATCGACATCTCCATGATCTACGGCTGCTTCTTCGTGGACCCGTACAAGAGCCTGAGTGCCTGGTTCGCGGTCCTGCTCCTGCAGGGCTTCTGCGCCTGGTGGTCCTTCCGGCTGGACCGCGAGAAAGCCTGGTACCTGATCACGCTGCCGGTGCAGCAGGTGGTCTACCGGGTGCTCATGTACATGGTCCTGCTGCAGTCCTGGATCACCGCCCTGACCGGCGGCCGGCTGCGCTGGCAGAAGCTGCGCCGCACCGGCGAGGTCGGCCTGGACGTCACCACGGGGGAGGCGGTGCGCACATGAGCACCGTGGAACGGGACAACGCGCTGGGCATGCCGGAGCAGCCCGGGCAGCGGGGCACCGCCGGCCGCGGCCGCCACGCGGGCGCGGCGGCGGAGGGCGCCGGGTACGGGTACGGGGGCGCTCCCCAGGGCGCGGAGTACGGGAGTTCGCCGGAAGGCGCCGGGTACGGCGGTGTCCCGGAGGGCGCCGGGTACTGGGGTGCGGCGGACCGGAGCGGGCACGCGGGCGGTGCGGACGGAGGCTTCGGCGGCCCGTACGCCCGCCCGGCCGCCGACCGCGGCTTCATGAGCGCGGCCGAGCGCGACACGCTGGTGACGGACGACACCGAGACCGTCCAACTGCGGACCATCACCGTGCCGGAGGCGTTCGTCCACCGGACCGACCCGCTCCGGACCGACCCGGAGCCGGCCGGCCCCGATGCCGGTCCGACCGCCGGTCCCGGGGCCGCGGACACCGCCCCGGTATCCCGTCCGCGCGGCGGGCGGGACCGCTACCTCGACCTGCTGCGCGCCCTCGCACTCGTCCGGGTCGTGGTGTACCACAACTTCGGCTGGACCTGGCTGCCGCTGGTCTTCCCCTCCATGGGCGTGATGTTCGCCCTGGCGGGCTCGTTGATGGCCCGCTCGCTCAAGCGCCCCGCCTGGAGCGTCATCCGCAGCCGCACCCGCCGCCTGCTGCCGCCGATGTGGATGTTCGGCGCCGTCGTGCTGACCGCCATGGTCCTGGACGGATGGGGGCCGCACACCGACGGGCACCCGCGCTGGTGGTGGGGCGAACTCGCCTTTTGGGTCCTGCCGTTGAGCACCCCGCCGTATGCCGACAGCGTGCACGGCTTCGCCGGCCACCTGCCGCACAGCTGGGCCGAGCAGGTCGTCGTCCCGCTGTGGTATCTGCGCGCGTACCTGTGGTACGTCCTGTTCTCGCCACTGATGCTGAAGGCTGTGCGGCGGCTGCCCTGGGTGACGCTGCTGGTGCCGCTCGCGGGCTCCGCGTTCCTCAACTCCGGCCTGGTGGACCAGTCCGGCCGGATCATGGAGACCGCCACCGACTTCACCACATTCGGCGCCTGCTGGCTGCTGGGCATGGCTCACCAGGAGGGCCTGCTGCGGAAGATCCCGCAGTACGTGGTGCCGTCGATCGCCCCGCTGGTGCTGGTGGCCGGCTTCTGGCTGCTCCAGCGGGCACCGGTCGACAACCCCCGCGTCGGCCCCGACCTGGAGGCGGTGCCACTGGCCCAGGCGGTCTGGTCGTTCGGCTGCGTGATGCTGCTGCTGCACCTCAGCCCGTCGTGGGAGCACTGGCCCAGACCGCTGGAACGCTTCAACGGCGTGATCACGCTGCTCAACTCCCGTGCGGTCTCGGTGTACCTGTGGCACTGCGTGGCCCTGGTGATGACCGAACCGATCATCGACCAGCTCTGGAACGACCCGTATGCGTACGCCCACCTGCGCTGGCTGCTCACCAGCCAGTGGCTCCCCCTGCTGGTCGCCATCCCCCTGATCGTGCTGGCCCTGCTGCTCTTCGGCTGGGTGGAGGACGCGGCCGCCAAACGCCGCCCCCGCCTCTTCCCCTATCCCCGCCGGGTCAAGGGCCGCCGCCGCGCCTGAGCAGGCCCTCGGCCGGCCGAGAGGGCCCGCCGGCGCCGTACAGGGCGGGACGCTGATGGCCGGAGCACTCACAGGAGGGCTTGCGTCGGTGAGGCCTTCAGGTTGTCCGAGGGCATGACACCGTAAGCGGCCCTGTACGAGGTGGCGAACCGCCCGGTGTGGAAGAAACCCCATCTGGTCGCGATCGCAGTGACGGTGGTCCCGTCGGCGGCGTCGGCAGCCAGAAGTTCGCGGTGCGCCCGTTCGAGCCTGATCCGCCGCATGTACTGGTGCGGGGTCTCGTCGAACGCGCGACGAAAACCCAGTTCGAGGGCGCGTACGGTAAGACCGAGGTGGCGTGCCAGCTCGCCGACGTTGAACACCGCGCTCTCCTCGTCCTCGATCAGTCGCACGGCTGACCGCACCGCCTTGCTGGGAGCTGCCCGGTAGGACGGCTTGGCGGGAGCGCTGAGGTCGTGCTCCAACCCGAGCAGCACAGCGCTCAGGGCGTGTTCGGACAGCTGCTGCAGCAGTCCGTGGGGAACGGCGGCCACGTCGTCGTACCGTCCGAAGGTCTCGGCGAGCAGTCTGGCGGCGCTGTGGACGACGTATCCCCGCTCCAGCGGCAGCACCTGGTGCACGAACCGCGGCGGCCGGCCGGTGGTCCGGTCGCCCGTCAGGGCTCGTGCCGCGCGGGCGAGCGAGGAGGTCGTCACGCGCAGCATGAGGGCGTCGCAGTCGGCGCTCCACTCGGTGACGGAGCGCCCGTCCGGCGCGATCACGACGACTGACTCGCCGGCCGGCGCGTCGGCGGCCTCGCCTCCTCGCCAGACGCGCATGCGCCCGGACAGCGGTATCGCGATCCCGAGGTGCCGGGAGTCGGTCGGCCGGTCGACGACTACGTCGGCGCCGTAGCTCATCCGCCCGATCCCGACGGAGCCGGTGTCGGCATAGAAGGCGCTGGCGGCGACATCCTCGTGGTCGCCGGGGCGGACACGCAGTCGGCCTGGGGCCATGAACCGGCGGGTCTCCACCTCCGCGACCGCGAGGTCGTGTGTCTCGTAGCGCTTGTAGGCGGCAAGCGAGCGCAGCACGGAGTCATCGGTGCGCGGCTGGTGGGTGACGTCGGCGAAGGCGGTCATGCGGCTCTCCGAATGTCGATGCGTGGTCCTCCACGAACCTGGCCGGAGCGGCGGGCGTGCGTCCCGCGTCGACCTGCCGTTCCCGCCCGGCTCCGTCACTGCGACCTGGGTCGTGGAGCGCTGCTCGACCTGCGGCTTGACCTCGATGAACGCGTCTCACAGCCCGTGCGGACTTCAGCCGTTGTCCGTCCGATATCGCCCCTTCCCCGGGCCGGCGGTGGACCGGTCCGGCCGGGCAGCGCTCGTCGGAGGTGCCTCTTGCGGCGATCGAGTCTAGGAGCGCTCGCGCCGGGGCGCCATCCACTGAGCGAAGCGGCGGGGTCCGGTAGGCGAAGCCGCCGCGCCGGCCGGCCCGCCCGGCGGCGGCTTCGCGCACCGGTGCCGGACCCTTCGCCTGGTGGCTCGTGGACGCGTTTGCCCGTGCCTAGAGTTCCCCGTCGTGTCACGCTCCCGGCCCGGCGTTCGACGGGCCGGGGGCCGTTTCCGAGCGAGAGGACCGGCCGATGACCGCCGAGCAGCGTGTTGTCACCCCGTCAGGCGCCGATGAGCGGCTTCTCCGACTGCTGAAAGAGGCCACGATAGAGGTCATTCCGCTGAAGGGCGCCCAGGAGCAGATCCTCGCGACGGCGCAGGACGCCACCGTCGCGGTCACCTGCTCCCCGAAGTTCGGACTGGCTCGGACGCTGGAGCACTGCGCGGTCGCGGCGCACTCGGGACGGCGGGTCGTCCCCCACCTCGCGGCCCGGATGGTGGCAGACCGCCCGGCGCTGCGGGACTTCGTGCGGCGCGTCGCGGACCTGGGCGTGACCGATCTCTACGTCGTCGGCGGCGACGCCACGGTTCCCGTCGGCCGGTACGCCGATGCCGCCGGACTACTGGACGACCTGACGTCGATGGAGCACCCGTTCACGCGGATCGGCATCGGCTGCTATCCCGAGGGCCATCCGGGCATCGACGACGACAGGCTGTGGGAGGCGCTGCTGCGCAAGCAGGGCGCTGCCACGTACCTGGTCAGTCAGATGTGCTTCGACGCCGCAGCGCTCGCCTCATGGCTGGCGCAGGCACGGGCGCGGGGGGTGACGCTGCCGGTGCGTGTCGGTATCGCCGGACCGTTGAAGCTCGCCAAGCTCACCGAGTTGTCGCTGCGTATCGGGGTCGGCCAGTCGCTGCGCTTCCTGGCCAAGCAGCACGGCCTGGTCGGCAACGTTCTCACGGGGCGGGCCTACGACCCCGCTCCCCTGGTGCGGGCGGTGCTCGCCACGGAGCCGGAGGGGGGCGGCGACATCGAGGGACTGCACGTCTTCACCTTCAACCAGGTGCCCGTCTTCCAGACCTGGCTCAACGCGTGCGGCGGAGCCGCGGCATGAGCGAGATCGTGCTCACGCTCTGCTGCCCGGACCGTCCGGGGATCGTTCAGGCGGTCTCGGCCTTCGTGACCGGTCACGGCCTCGACATCGTCGAGAGCCACCAGTTCGGCGACCGGGAGGCCGGCCGCTTCGCCATGCGCGTCGCCGCGACGGGCCTGGTGGAGGGGGTGCCCGACGTAGCAGCCCTGCGGGCGGAGTTCGAGCCCGTCGCTCGTGCTCTCGGCATGGACTGGCGCCTGGTCGACGCCCGGCACCGGCCCCGAGTGCTGATCATGGTCAGCAGGGTCGGGCACTGCCTCAACGACCTTCTCCACCGGGTGCGCACCGGCCAACTGCGCGCCGAACTGGTCGCGGTCGTGTCCAACCACCCCGACTGCCGGGATCTCGCGGAGTCGGCGGGCGTCCCCTTCGTGCATCTTCCGGTCGACGCCGGGTCCAAGGCCGGCGCCGAGGACAAGCTGCTGCGGCTCGTCGAGGAGGAGCGGGTGGAGCTGGTGGTTCTCGCCCGCTACATGCAGATCCTCTCCCCGGCGCTGTGCGACCGGCTCCAGGGCCGGGTGATCAACATCCACCACTCGCTGCTCCCCAGCTTCAAGGGCGCCCGGCCCTACCAGCAGGCATACGACCGAGGCGTCAAGCTGGTGGGCGCGACCGCCCACTACGCCACCTCGGACCTCGACGAGGGCCCGATCATCGCGCAGGAGGTGCAGCGGGTGGACCACGCGATGAGCGCGGCGGCGGTCGCTGAGCTCGGCCGCGACACCGAATGCCTCGCACTGGCGCGGGCGGTGCGCTACCACCTTGAGAACCGGGTGCTGGTCCAAGGCCGCAGGACAGTCGTCTTGACGTGACTCCCACCCCGCTTGCACGGGCGGCCCGGCGAGGGCTGCCGCGGTCCCGGTCCTCCGTCCTTCGTCCGGACGCCCGGACGCCCGGACAACATGCGAAACCGCATCGTCCGATACCCGCAAGCGGCATTCGCACGGGGCGTCCGGGGCGCAAGCATCGATATGAGCGGCAATTCCCCTTCCTTCGTACCTCATACGAAAGGTCCGGCCCATGACCGAACGCACTGACGGCCAGTCCCTCCAAGAACTGATCGACCGCCACCCCGACCTCGTCGGATATTTCTACAACGAGAGCCCCGGGCTCAACACCCGTTCACAGTCCGGCCGGTTCCCCGTTCCCGCCGAGTTCTCGAACTGGCGTGACGAGCAGCTCGCATGGCGCGAGTCCGCGGTGATTTTCAACCAGACCCATCATATGCCCGAGTTGTACGTGACCGGCCCTGACGCGCGCCGCCTGTTGAACTGGATCGGGGTGAACAGCTTCGGAAACCTCGCCCCGGGGGTGGCCAAGCAATTCGTCGGCTGCACCCCCGAGGGCTACCTGATCGGCGACTGCGTCCTCTATCCGCACGGTGACGACAGCTACGAGCTCGTCAGCAGCATGCCCCTGCTGAACTGGATCGAATACCAGGCCAGCACCGGCGACTGGAACGTCGACCTGACCAGGGACGGCAACACCGCGGAGAACGGGTCCGCGGGCCGGGTCCGGTTCCGGTACCAGCTCGACGGGCCGCACGCCAGGTCGATCTTCGAGAAGGCCGTCGGCGGGCCCATTCCCGACCCGGGACTCTTCCGTACCTTCACGGCCCGCATCGCGGGTGTCGAAGTACTCGTGCTCCGCCACGGAATGGCCGGGCGTCACAAGGCGTACGAGATCAGTGGCGCGTATGCCGACGAATCCGCCGTCCACGAGGCGTTGCTGCGGGCCGGCGCGGAGTTCGGCCTGGTACAGGGCGGCATGAAGGCGTACTACAGCGCCATCCAGGAATCGGGGTGGATCGCAGGCCCGGTGCCGGCCGTCTATACCGGCCAGGCTCTGCGCGAATACCGCGAATGGCTGCCCGCGGACGGATGGGAGGGGCGGTGGCAGTTGGCCGGCAGCTTCCGCAGCGACCTCATCGAGGACTACTACACGACCCCGTTCGAACTCGGCTACGGCAAGCTCGTCTCATTCGACCACGACTTCATCGGCAGGCAGGCGCTTGAGCGCATGTCCAGGAGCGAAGCACGCCGCCGGGTCACGCTCATCTGGAACCGCGACGACGTTCTGGCCGCCATGGGTTCCCTGCTGGAGGACGGGACACCGGCGAAGTTCATCGAGTTCCCGCTGGCTGACTACGCCACGCTGGGACAGCGCGACCAGGTGCTGGTCAACGGGGAGATGGTCGGGCTCTCGACCTTCTGCGGGTACTCGGCCAACGAGCGTCGCATGCTCTCCCTGGCCATGCTCGACCCCGCGCACGCCGAGCCGGGTACCGAGGTCGTCGTGCTGTGGGGTGAGGCCGACGGCGGTTCCCGCAAGCCCCGGGTGGAGCGGCACCGGCAGGTGCAGCTGCGGGCGACCGTCGCCCCGGCTCCCTTCGCCTACTCCCCGCAGTCCACCGGCAGCGCGGGCTCGTCGAGGCGATGACGTGGCCGCCCGAGTCATCGACGGCAATGCGATCGCCGGTCGGGTGCGAGAGGAACTGGCCGCACGCGTGCGCCGCCTGCGGGAACGCTCCGGCGTGGTGCCCGGGCTCGCGGTCCTGCTGGCCGGCGACGACCCCGCGTCGCACGTGTACGTCCGCAACAAGCAGCGGGCATGTGCACAGGTGGGCATCGCCTCGTTCCGGTACGACCTGCCGGCCACCGTCACCACGGCGGAGCTGGTGGACACGATCCACGCGCTCAACGGCCGCGATGACGTCCACGGCGTCCTCGTCCAGCTTCCGCTGCCCCCGCAGGTGGGGATGCGGCAGGTGCTGGAGAGCATCGAGGTCGCCAAGGACGTGGACGGCTTCCATCTCTACAACGTCGGCGGCCTTGTGGTGGGCGAGCCGGTCTTCCCACCCTGCACTCCGTACGGGGTGCTCGAACTGCTCGCCCACGAGGGCATCGGGATCGCGGGCCGGAACGTGGTCGTCGTCGGCGCCAGCAACATCGTGGGCAAGCCTCTCGGCCTGATGATGATGCACGGCGACGCCACCGTGTCGATCTGCCACGCCAAGACCCGCGACCTCGCGCAGTTCACCCGCCTGGCGGAGATCCTCGTCGTCGCCGCGGGTGTGCCCGGCCTCGTCACGGCGGAGATGGTGCAGACCGGCGCGGTCGTCATCGACGTCGGCATCAACCGGGTCCCCGGCAGCAGCCGCGTCGTCGGCGACGTCGATTTCGACGGGGTCCGGCAGAAGGCGTCGTACATCACGCCGGTTCCCGGTGGCGTCGGCCCCATGACGGTGACAATGCTGCTGAAGAACACCGTCACCTCCGCGGAACGGAGCTGCTTGCGGTCGGGGGCGCTCAAGGTGCCCCGGTGGGCGTGACCGGCGTACGACGTCGCGTGCGGGGCCTTCCGGCGGCGCTTTCGATGTCCCTGGAATACCTGCGCCGCCTGCAACGCCCCACTGGCCGCCGGGTCGGACACCCCCTCGCCGCCGCGTCCTGGTGCGCGGTGGCGAGGGGCACCGCGTCAGAGCCCGAACAGCCTCTCGGCGTTGAGATGGGTCATCTTCTCCCTCTCCTCCTCACCGACCGGCAGCTTCTCGATGAAGGCGCGTGTTCCGTCCAGCGCCAGATACGGGTAGTCGACGGACCAGATGATCCGGTCGGCGCCCACCACCTTGCGCACGAACTCGAAGTGCGGCAGGCCCCAGATGCCGCTGGGGGTGACCCAGACATGTCTCCGGTAGATCTCGGTGATGGTGTCCGGCAAGCCGGTCCGTTTCGGCGGGAGCGTATCGTCGAGGCGTTGCAGGGAGAACGGAACCATCTCCCCCCAGTGCCCGCTGATGACCTGGAGGTCCGGGTGCCGCTGGAACGCTCCGGAGAGAATCAGACGCAGGACGTGCACGCCGGCCTCGTTGTGCCACCCCCACGCGCCGAGCGAGAGCCACGAGCTGACGATGGGGGAGAAACCGCCGTAGTAGGCGTCCTGCACCCGCGGCAGCGGGTGGTAGGGGTGGACATAGAGGGGCACCCGCAGATCACTGAGTTTCTGGAGCACCGGCGCGTACCGCAGGTCGTCCAGGAACGTGTCCCCCGGGCGGCCCGCGATGAGTACCCCTTTCAGGCCCAGTTCGCCGACGCACCTTTCCAGTTCGGCGGTTGCCGCCCGCGGGTCCTGCCACGGCAGGACCGCGAATCCGCTCAGCCGGTCCGGGTATGCCTTGACCGCGCCGGCGAGCCGGTCGTTGGCAGCCCGTGTGAGGGCCACGGCCTGCTCGGCGGGAGCGAGTTGCGCCGGCGTGGTGCAGGAGATCACCTGCATCTGGATGCCGTGCTCGTCCATGGCCCTGATCCGGCCCTCGCCGAGATCCACGGCCAGCTCTTCGGCTTCCCGCACCGAGACGACCGTCGGACGCCCGCTGCCCCGCGGCCAGGGTGCCTCCGCGCCCCACTGGGCGCCCATGTAGGGCGCTTCCCGCAGCAGAGCGGGCGCGACGGCCTTCGCCATCTCCCGGTCGACCGTGTGTTCTTCGACACAGATGATCTTCATGCCCCTGATGGTCCCGCCGGTCGGCCTGTCCCGTCCAAGACCTTCCGCGGCCCTTGCCATACCCTCAAGGCATCGGTGCAGGACTGGGAGTGCGTGTGAGGGACCTGGACCTGCGCAAGGTGCGCTACTTCGTCGCCGTCGCCGACCACGGGTCCTTTGTCCGCGCCGCGGAGGCCCTGCACATCGCGCAACCAGTCCTCTCCCGCCAGATCCGTTCGCTGGAAAAGGACTTGGATGCCACGCTGTTCCACCGGGACGCCAAGGGGACGCGGCTCACCTCGGTCGGCGAGGCCCTGCTGGAGGAAGCACTCGGTCTGCTCGCGGCGGCGGAAGCCGCCCGGCGCCGCGTTCGCGACGTGGCCACCGGCCTGCGCAGATTCACGGTCGGGTTCACTCCCGGTGTGTCCATCGCCCCTGCCGTCCGCGCGTTCTCCGCCCGCCACGCCGACGTCTCCGTGGAGGTGCTCCGCATGGACTTCCTCCAGCGGGCCGAGTCCGTCAGGAGCGGCCAGGTCGACGTCGGTTACCTGCGTGTCCCTTTCCGCGCTCACGGCCTGTCGGTCGAGCCGCTGTTCTCCGAGCCGCGGGTGGTCGAACTTCCGGCCGACCACCGGCTCGCACAGCGCGAGACGGTCCACATCACCGAGGTGGCAGCCGAACGCCTGCTCCTCGACGACGTGCCCGAACGGCATGGCGGCATCCCGGTGCCCGCGGACGAACGCGTGGCACAGCCGGTGCCCGCCGCGCGGAGCATCGAGGAGTTGCTTGAGCATGTCGCCGCGGGACGCGGTGTCATCGTCGTACCGCTCTCGACGGCCCTGTACTTCGCTCGCCCCGACATCACCCATGTCCTCGTCGACGACATCCCCCCGTCCCGGGTCTGCCTTGCCTGGAGGAGTTCCCGGCGTGACGCACTGGTCGGGGAGTACGTCGACATCGGCCGCCGGACGGCGAGCCCCGCCGGGGCACCTGCGACGTGAGCTGCCCTTAGAGCGTGCCGCCAGCCGCGGGCCGGAGCAGCAGCATGCGCTCCACCAGGCGCAGGAACATCCCGGCCGAGCGCAGCAGGTCGTCCGCCTCCCGCGGGCCGGCCGCGCCGGCTATGCCCGCCTCGGCGCGCGCCCTGCGCTCGGCGCCGGCCGCGAACAGGGCGCTCCACTCGGCCAGTTCGGGCGCGACCTCGGGCAGCACCTCCCACGCGCTGCGGATGCGGGCGCGCTTGCGGGGATGGAGCTCGGGGCGGCCGCGGACGGCGAGCACCGCGGCGGCGGTGCGCAGCGCGGCCAGGTGCGCCGTCGCGTACCGCTCGTGGGGGGCGTCGAGCCGGGCGGCCTCCTCCAGTCCGAGATGGGCCTGGGTGAGCAGGTCGAGTGCGGCGGGCGACGCGGCGGCGCGGCGCAGCACGGGGTGGATGTCGGCGGGCGCTCCGGCGCGGGCGGGGGCGCCGGCGCCCTCGCGCCGCGCGGGCCCGGACGGTGTCAGTGGGCCTGACGGTACGGACGGCATGGGCTGCATCGCGGGTACGGCCATGGCGAGCCTCCTTCTCTCCGTAGCTGCCTGCTGCTTCCTCCTGCTTCCCGATCGGTTCCCATCATCGGCGCCACCACTGACAATCGGCTCTGACCTGCACGGACGTGCCGCGCTACGCGCGTATCCCGGGTCCGGTGGGCCCCGCCGGGTGGAAGAACCGCGGTCGCGGTGCGGGCAGAATCGGGGCCATGACCTCCTCCGCACGACGCCAGGCAACCCGGCAGAGGCTCTTCGAGGCCGCCGTCACCCTCATCGCCGAGCAGGGTTTCTCCGCCACCACGGTCGACGAGATCGCCGAGCGGGCCGGCGTCGCGAAGGGGACCGTCTACTACAACTTCGCCAGCAAGAACGTGCTGTTCGAGGAGTTGCTGCGGCACGGCGTCGGGCTGCTCACGGTGTCCCTGCGGCGCGCCGCCGGTGAGACGGCTTCGCGCGGCGGCACCCGGGTCGACGCGCTCAACGCGATGATCCGGTCCGGTCTGGCCTTCATCGTCCGCTACCCGTCCTTCACCCAGCTCTACGTCGCCGAGCTGTGGCGGACCAACCGAACCTGGCAGGACACCCTGATGACGGTGCGCCAGGAAGCGGTCGCCGTCGTCGAGCAGGTGCTCGGCGAGGCGGTGCAGCGCGGTGAGGTCAGCGACGAGATCGACGTGCCCCTGACCGCGTCCGCGCTCTTCGGCATGGTGCTCGTCGCCGCCCTGGACTGGCAGGCGTTCCAGCCCGAGCGGAGTCTCGACGACGTCCACGCGACGCTCTCGCAGCTGCTCCAGGGGCGGGTGGGCGGCGCCGCGGCGCACCGAACCACTCGGTGATCCGCGGGCCAACCCCCGTTGCGGGTCTGGGGGCGCGGGACCGTTTCCGCCGCCCCGTGTCGGCGGCCCCGGCCGCGCCCCTCCCGCGACCCCTACTCTTCCCGCTGCGCTCGGCCGGGCCATCCGTACAGGTACTCATCCCTCTACCTAGGTACCCCCACGTACCTGCCCCGCCCCGCCGCCCCGGGACCACCTGCCGGTGGGGGCTGGTCGCGCAGTTCCCCGCGCCCCTGGGTTGCTTCTGGCCTTCCGTCCTCCTCCCGCCTCTCGCCGTTGCAGTGTGCGTGGGTGGGTTGCGTGCGGCGCCGTCGTGGCTGGTCGCGCAGTTCCCCGCGCCCCTGGACCACCTCGGGGCTTCCGCACGGAGGAGCCGCAGTGACCCAGGGGCGCGGGGAACTGCGCGCGCAACCGGCCACCGGCGGGGGGCCGGGAACGGGCGCAACCGCAGCGGCGAGGCGGGGGAGGTGGACGGGAGGCCCGAGGGGTACCCAGGGGCGCGGGGAACGGCGCGGGCGGCCGTCCACCGGGGGGTGGTCCCGGGGCCGACGGGGCGGGGGCGCCCGGGGGGAGAAGCGGGCCCACGGAGTGGATACGCTCGCGGGATGGGACGGATTGCGGTGGTGGGCGCGGGGATGGCCGCGATGGCGGTGGCGGCGCGGCTGGGTGCGGCCGGGCACGAGGTCGTGGTGTACGAGCGCGGGGAGACGTACGGCGGCGCGGTGGGGGCGCTGCGGCGGGAGGGCTTCGCGTTCGACACGGGCCCGGGCGTGCTGGTGCTGCCCGCGGTGTACCGCGACCTGTTCGTGAAGACGGGCCGGGAGCCGCTGGAGGAGTGCGTCGAGCTGGTGCAGACCGACCCCGCGGCGCGGCACGTGTTCGCCGACGGCACGGACGTGGCGCTGCCGAACGCCTCCCGCTCGGGCGTGATCGAGGCGCTGGACGCGGCGTTCGGCGCGGGCAGCGGTGAGCGCTGGAGCGACGTGCTGGTCCGGGCCCGCGAGGTGTGGGAGGGCGTGCGGCGGCCGCTGCTGGAGGAGCCGGTCGCGGACCCGGGGCCGCTGGCGAAGGACCCGTACCCGGGGCGCAGGAGGGGCCTGTTGCGGCGGTCGCCGTCCCTGGCGGACGTGGCGGCACGGGAGTTGGGCGGCGACGGGCGGGCGGCGGCGCTGCTGGAGTGGTACGCCCTGGGGTACGGGCTGGACCCGCGGACGGCGCCGGCCGCGGCGGCGGTGCTGCCGTACCTGGAGCAGTCGTTCGGCGTCTGGTACGTCCGCGGCGGGCTGCGCGCGCTGGCGGACGCGCTGTACGCGCGGTGCCGCGCCCGCAGGGTGGAGTTCCGCTTCGGCCGCGAGGTGGCGGGCGTGGAGGTGCGCGGCGGAGTGGTGTGCGGGCTGCGCTTCGCGGACGGCGAGGTGGCCGACGCGGACGTGGTGGCCGCCTCGGTGCCGGTGCCGTACCTGCCGCAGGAGAGCCTGCCGCAGGCCGCGGCGCCGCTGACGGGGGCGCGGGGCGAGCCGGGGCGCTGCACGGTGCACGTGGCGCTGCGGGGCTCGCGTCCGGCCGGTACGGCGCACCGTACGGTCGTGCACGCCGCGGACCGGGGAGCGGCGCTGGAGTGGGTGTTCGGGCGGCGCCGGGCCGGGGCGCCGCCGGTGGACGCGCTGACGGTCGCGGTGCTGCGGCCCGACGACCCGGCACTGCGCCCGGACGACGGGCACGAGGCGGTCACCGTGACGGCGACGGTGCCGCGGCACAGCTCCGGCGGGGGCGCCGGAGTGGACTGGTCGGAAGGCGGGTTCGCGGACGCGTTCGCCGATCGGCTGCTCCAGGTCGCGGAGCGGGCCGTACCGGGCCTGCGGGAGCGGGAGTTGTGGCGGGAGGTCCGCACCCCGCTGGACGTGGAGCGGGCGACGGGCACGGCGGGCGGCAGCGTGCCGGTCCCCTCGCTGCCCGGCGCGGGCGGCACCCTGCTGCGCCCGCCGAACCGGACGCCGGTGAAGGGGCTGTACTTCCTGGGGGGTTGGGCGCACCCGGGCGGCGGGCTGCCGCACGCGGGCATGTCCGCCGCGATCGTGGCCGACCTGGTCGCCGGGGGCCCGGGCGGCAGCCGCTGACGTCCGCGGACCCGGGTGCAAGATCGTTAATCGCCCGGCCGCGGAATTCAACCCATCGGGCGGAAAAGGGCGTTGGCGGCTCACCGGGCCGACCGGGGCCGACCTAGCGTGAGCGCTGTACCGGTCATCGGTTGAGCGGAAGGTCTTACCCAGGATGCCGCAGCCCTTCGTCCTGCCCGCGTTCTACGTGCCGTACCCGGCGCGGTTGAACCCGCACCTCGAAAGTGCCCGGGAGCACTCGAAGGAGTGGGCCCGGCGGATGGCGATGATCGAGGGCTCGGGCGTCTGGGCGGAGTCGGACTTCGACGCGCACGACTACGCCCTGCTGTGCGCGTACACCCACCCGGACGCGCCGGGGCCGGAGTTGGACCTCGTCACGGACTGGTACGTGTGGGTGTTCTTCTTCGACGACCACTTCCTGGACATCTTCAAGCGCACCCCGGACATGGCGGGTGCGAAGGCGTACCTGGACCGGCTGCCCGCCTTCATGCCGGTGGACCTCGCGCAGGAGGTCCCGGAGCCGACGAACCAGGTGGAGGCGGGCCTGGCCGACCTGTGGCGGCGGACGGTGCCGCAGATGTCGGAGGGCTACCGGCGGCGGTTCCACGAGAGCACCCGGCACCTGCTGGAGGAGTCGCTGTGGGAGCTGTCGAACATCAGCGCCGGGCGGGTGGCGAACCCGATCGAGTACATCGAGATGCGCCGCAAGGTCGGCGGGGCGCCGTGGTCGGCGAACCTGATCGAGCACGCGGCGGGCGCCGAGGTGCCCGACGTGATCGCGGCCAGCCGCCCGATGCGGGTGCTGCGCGACTGCTTCGCGGACGCGGTGCACCTGCGCAACGACCTGTTCTCCTACCAGCGGGAGATCGAGGACGAGGGCGAACTGTCCAACGCCGTGCTGGTGCTGGAGCGCTTCCTCGACCTCGGCCCGCAGGAGGCCGCCGACGCGGTGAACGACCTGCTGACCTCGCGGCTGCACCAGTTCGAGCACACCGCGCTGACCGAAGTGGAGCCGCTCTTCGAGGAGTTCGGGCTCGACCCGGCGCAGCGGCTGGCGGTGTTCGGCTATGTGAAGGGGTTGCAGGACTGGCAGTCCGGCGGCCATGAGTGGCATCTGCGCTCCAGCCGCTACATGAACGGCGCGGACAGCGCGTCGCGGGCGGTGGGCGCGCTCAGCGGGCCGACCGGCCTGGGCACCTCGGCCGCGCAGATCGCCGCCTCGCTCGCCGGGACGCTGCCGCAGCGCGCCCGCGCCTACGGCCACGCGCCCTTCCGGCCGGTCGGCCGCCTGCGGCTGCCCGCGGTGCCGATGCCGTTCGCCACGACGCTCAGCCCGCACCTGGACGCCGCCCGGGCGCACAACGCGGCCTGGAGCCGCCGGATGGGCCTGCTGGACCCCGAGCCGGGCGGCCCGCTGCCGGAGGGCCTGTGGAACGCGGGGCAACTGGCCGACTACGACTTCGCGCTGTGCGCGGCGGGCATCCATCCGGCCGCGTCGCCCGAGCAGTTGGACCTGGTCACGGACTGGCTGACCTGGGGCACCTACGGCGACGACTACTACCCGGTGGTCTTCGGCCGCTCCGGCGACCTGGCGGCGGCCCGGATCACCACCGAGCGCTTCAAGCTGTTCATGCCGCTGGACGCGGGCGCGGTGCCGCCGCCGCTGACCGCGCTGGAGCGCTCGCTCGCCGACCTGTGGCGGCGCACCGCGGGCCCGATGGCCCCGGCCGAGCGGCGGAGCTTCCGCGCCTCGATCGACGACATGTGCGCGAGCTGGCTGTGGGAGCTGGCCAACCAGCGGCTGAACCGGGTGCCGGACCCGGTGGACTACATCGAGATGCGCCGCAAGACCTTCGGCTCGGACCTGACGATGAGCCTGACCCGGATCGGCCACGGCGACACGCTGCCGGACGAGGTCTACCGCTCCCGGCCGGTGCACGGCATGGAGGTCGCCGCCCAGGACTTCGCCTGCCTGCTCAACGACGTGTTCTCCTACCGTAAGGAGATCGAGTTCGAGGGCGACCTGCACAACGCGGTATTGGTGGTGCAGAACTTCCTGGACTGCGGCCCGCAGCAGGCGATGGACGTCGTCGGGGACCTGATGGCCGCCCGCATGGCGGAGTTCCAGCACATCACCGAGCACCAACTCCCGTCGCTCTTCACCGAGTTCGACCTCGACGAGCCGGGGCGCGAGATGCTGCTCCGCTATGTGCGGGAGCTGCGGGACTGGATGGCCGGCATCCTCACCTGGCACGAAGGGTGCGCCCGCTACACCGATGAGGCCCTGGTGCGCCACCATCCGCACGCCCCGGCCGCGGCGGCCGTGCGGCACCCGTGGAGCGCGTGGACGATCCCCTCGGGCCCGGGCCTGTCCGCGGCCCGGCTGGCGTCCCTGCTGGGCGGGCGCTGACCGCCGCCCGCCCGGCCGGTCAGTAGCGGTACGGGTCGTAGGGGTCGGCGTACTCCTGCTGCTGCGGCTGCGGCTGCTCGTACGGCGGCTGCTGCGGCTGCTGCGGGATGTACGCCTGCTGCTGGTCGTAGGGCTGGGGGGGATCGTAGGGCTGCGGGGCCTCGTAAGGCTGCGGGTCGTAGGGCTGCTGGCCGTAGCCCTGCGGCCCGTACTGCTGCTGGCCGCCGTAGCCGTAGTCGCCGTACGGCTCCGCCGCGGGCTGCTGCGGGGAGGACTGCGCGAACTGCCAGTCCCCGCCGCTGCCGTACCCGGCGCCGTAGCTGTCGCCGTCGGTGGCGCGGGAGTTGCCGAACACGTCCTGCTCGTCCGGGTCGTAGCCGTACGAGGCGGCGGCCGCCGCGGGCTGCTCCTGGTAGCCGCCGCCGTCCTGGCCGGCACCCTGCTGCGCGTCCTGCTGGGGGCCGTGTGGGGAGCCCTGCTCCCAGGACGGCTGCTGCTCGTAGCCGGTCCAGCTCTGGTAGCCCTGCGCGCCGTACCCCTCGTAACCGCCGCTGGTGTACGGGTCGGGCGTGTACGTCGACTGGCCGTCGAAGAGCGGGTACTCGCCGCTGTCGTCGGGCAGCGGAACCGGCTGGTAGACGGCCTGCTCGGCGCCGTAGCCGTCCTGGCCGTCGCCGGGCACCGGCGGGAAGTCGTGCACCGCGGTGGCGCCCATCCCCGCCAATTGCTCGGCGGAGACGTCCGGTTGGGCCCCGTCGGGGGTGTCCGGCTCGATCGGGCCGACCGCCAGCACCGGTTCGGCCGGGCGGGCCCCCGCCGACCTGCGGCGCCGGCTGGAGCTGGGGCGGCCGCCTATCGCCCAGCCGGCGGAGAAGCCGCGCTTGTAGGAGAGCGTGACCATGCTCTGCCCGGCGCCGAAGGCGACCGCGCCCAGCAGGATGAGCACGATGCTGCGGTCGGCGACCCCCACCACCAGGCCGAGGAAGCCGGCGAAGGCCAGCACCCGCCACCGCAGCCGGGCCTTGTACTGGAGCAGCACCTCGCCCAGCAGCCACAGCGCGACGATGCCGAACGCGATGTAGAGCACCGAGTAGCCCATGTGCCCACTTCCTCACCTAGGGGCGGTCGCCCGCGGTCACGCCGCCCGCTGGTGCAGCCCGAGGTTCTCGTAGATCTCCAGCGATGCGGTGGAGTGGTTAAGAGTAATGAAGTGGAGCCCCGGGATGTCCTCGTCCATGAGGCGCCGGCACATCCGCGTGGTGAACTCGATGCCGATCTTCCGCACCTCCGCCGGGTCGTCCTGCACCGCGAGGATGCGTTCGGCCAGCTCAGGAGGGAAGGGCGCGTTGCCGAGCTGCGAGAAGCGCTCGATCTGCCGGACGTTCGTGACGGGCATCACCTCGGGGATCACCGGCACCGTGCAGCCCGCGCTGTCCACCCGGTCGCGCAGCCGCAGGTACGCCTCGGGGTCGAAGAACATCTGGGTGATCGCGAAGTCCGCGCCCGCCCGGCACTTGTCGAGGAAGTGCCGGGTGTCCTCCACCGGGTCCGTCGAGCGCGGGTGCATCTCGGTGAACGCCGCGACGCCGACGCAGAAGTCCCCGGACTCCTTGACCAGCCGCACCAGCTCGGCCGCGTACGTCAGGCCCTGCGGGTGCGCCACCCACTCGCCCATCGGGTCGCCGGGCGGGTCGCCGCGCACCGCGAGGATGTTGCGGATGCCGGCGTCGGCGTACTGGCCGATGATGTTGCGCAGTTCGGCGACCGAGTGGTTCACCGCGGTCAGGTGGGCGCACGGGGTCAGCGTGGTGTCCGACACGATGCGGTCGGTGGCCCGTACGGTGCCCTCCCGCGAGGAGCCGCCGGCGCCGTAGGTGACCGACACGAACGTCGGACGGACAGCTTCGATCCGCCGGATCGCGTTCCACAGCGTGCGCTCGCCCTTCTCCGTACGCGGCGCGGCGAACTCGAAGGAGTAGGAGCGGTGGCCGGACGCGAGCAGCTCACGGATCGTGGTCGCGCGGTCCGTACGTGTGGATGAAGTCCCCAAGGCCATGTCAGCAGGCTAACGTGTGGCGGCCACCACACGTTAGTGCGTCCAGCCACTCCCGGGGGGCCGCTGCCGCGGAGAACGGTGCCGGACAGGGGCGCGGGGAACTGCGCGACCAGCCCTGTTCCGTGGTGCAGGTCGTCACCGGCCCGAAGGGGCTGTTGCTGTCGTGTCCGGACCACCGGCCGGAAGCTGGTTGCTCGCGCAGTTCCCCGCGCCCCTGTCGGGCACCGTGCAGCGGATCGTGCGGGTCAGGGCAGCCGCGGCTTCGTGGGGGGCGGGGGAACCGGTGATCGCGCGGACGACGACGATGCGGGGGGCGCCGGCGGCGAGGACGTCGGGGAGGGTGGTGGCGTCGATCCCGCCGATCGCGAACCAGGGCCGGGCCGGGCGGAGCGCGGCGGCGTGGCGGACGAGGTCGAGCCCGGGTGCGGGGCGCCCGGGCTTCGTGGGGGTCGGCCAGACCGGCCCGGTGCAGAAGTAGTCGACGCCGGGCTGGACGGCGGCGGCGTCGACCTCCGCGGCGGTGTGGCAGGAGCGGCCGATGAGGACGTCGGGGCCGAGGATCGCGCGGGCGGCGGGGACCGGCAGGTCGTCCTGGCCGAGGTGGAGGATGTCGGCGCGGGCGGCGTGGGCGATGTCGGCGCGGTCGTTGACGGCGAGGAGCTTGCCGTGGCGGCGGCAGGCGTCGCGGAGGATCTCCAGCGCGGCCAGTTCCTGGCGGGCCTCGATGCCCTTGTCGCGGAGCTGGATGATGTCCACCCCGCCGCGCAGTGCGGCGTCCGCGAACGCGGCGAGGTCGCCGCGGCCGGTGCGCGCGTCGGTGCACAGGTAGAGCCGGGCGGCGGCGAGGCGGTCGGACGCGGTCGGGGTGGGCATCGCGGGCTCCCGGGGTCGGTGCGCCCCGGTGCGGGCCGCCGCCGCGCGCGTCCGCGGGTGCGGTACGGGCGGCGGCCGGCGGCCCCGGCAGGGCGCGGGCTACACGGCGAGCGCCTGCGCGCGGCGCTTCACCTCGGTCCCGCGATTCTCGCGCAGCGCGTTGGCGGGGGTGCCGGGCAGGGTCGGGTCGGGCGTGAAGAGCCACTCCAGGGCCTCGTCGTCCGTGAACCCGTCGTCCTTCAGGAGGGTCAGGGTGCCGGGCAGGCCCTTCACGATCTTGCCGTCTCCGATGAAGTCGCTCGGCACCATCAGCACCTTGTTCTCCCCGCGCCGGACCGCGATGAGCTGCCCTTCCTTGATCAGCGGCCGGATACGGGTCACTTCGAGGCCGAGCCGCTCCGCGACCTCGGGCAGGGTGAGCCAGGAGGGGACGAGAGCGTCAATGTGCGCGTCAACCGACGAGTAAACAGTCACGGGACAAGCCTGCCACCTGCGGCTGACAATCGCCCCCACCGCTGAGCCGTCACGGTGTCCCCCGCGCTCCCGCGGCAGGCGTCAGTGCGGCACCGCGGCCTTGAGCGGCACCGCCGGGTCCGCGGCGAGCGCCGGGTCCGGCTCGGCACCCTGGGTGATCAGCTTGCGGCCCTGCGCCATGTCCCGGGGCCGCCCCACCGCGAGCACCGCCACCAGCACGCCGCGGCGCAGCCACAGCACCGACCAGGAGTCGCCGGACGGGTCGCCGCGGCGGACCATCGTGTCCTCGTCCCGGTGGAACCCGGCGTACTGCACGAACCGCCCGAACTGCTCGGACCAGAAGTACGGCACCGGGTCGTACGCCTCCTCGCCGCCGAGCAGGTTCGCGGCGGCGGTGCGCGGGCCCTGGACCGCGTTGTCCCAGTGGTGGACGAGCAGCCGCCGGTGGTAGCGGGCGGAGGGGAAGGACGCGCAGTCGCCGACCGCGTACACGTCGGGCGCGGTGGCCCGCAGCCGCTCGTCGGCGCGCACCGCGCCCTGGGGGTCCAGGGTGACCCCGGAGCCGGCCAGCCAGCCGGTGGCGGGGCGCGCGCCGATCCCGACCACCACGGCGCCGGCCGCCAGGCGGCTGCCGTCGGCGAGCACCACCCCGCCCGCCGCGGCCTCGGCCACGGTGGTGCCGGTCAGCAGGGTCACGCCGGCCTCGTCGTACCAGCCGGTCATGTGCGCGGTGACGGACGCGGGCAGCACACCGGACAGCGGGCGGTCGGCGGCTTCGACCACCGTCACCTCGCAGCCGGCCTTGCGGGCCGCGGTCGCGAACTCCGCGCCGATCCAGCCGGCGCCGACCACCACGACGTGCTCGCGCCGCTCCAGGACCGGGCGCAGCGCGGCGGCGTCGTCCAGGGTGCGCAGCGGGTGGACGCCGGGGCGGCCGGCGGTGCCGGGCAGCGCCACCGGGTAGGCGCCGGTGGCCAGGACGAGCGCGTCATAGGCCACCAGGCCCGCGTCGGTGACGAGTTGGCGTGCCGCGGCGCGCAGCGCCTGCGCGTGCACGCCCAGCCGCAGGTCCACCTCCAAGGCGGCGAAGTCGACGTCGAACCGCACGTCGGCCAGGGCGCCGCCCTCCGCGCCCAGCAGCACCGCCTTCGACAACGGGGGGCGGTCGTACGGCGGGTGGGGCTCGTCCCCCAGCAGGGTGATCCGGCCGCGCCAGCCCTGCTGCCGCAGCTCGACGGCCGTCTGCACGCCGGCCATGCCGGCCCCCACGATCACTGCGTGACGCTCGCTCACCGGGACACGTTAGCGCGTCGGGGCGGCGCCGGGGCGGGGGTCGGGGCGGCCCGTCCACCGCGGTGGACGCGGCGGCGCCCGCCGGCGGGCCCTCGGTTAAGCTGACCGGAAGCGAATTCGCGGGAGCCCGGACGCACCGGGCTGAGAGGGCGGCTGGCCGGCCGCCGACCGTACGAACCTGATCCGGGTCATGCCGGCGAAGGGAGCAGCCGAGACTCATGCGTACCCGAACAGCGGACGTCCTCGTCGTGGGGGGCGGCATCATCGGCCTGGTGACGGCGTGGCGCGCCGCCCAGCGCGGGCTGTCGACGGTGGTGGCCGACCCGTCCCCCGGCGGCGGCGCCGCCCATGTCGCGGCGGGGATGCTCGCCGCGGTCACGGAGTTGCAGTACGGCGAGCAGACGCTGCTCGACCTGAACCTGGCGTCGGCGGCGCGCTATCCGGACCTGGTCGCGGAGTTGGCCGACGCCACCGGTCTGGACACCGGCTACCGGCCGTGCGGCACCCTCGCGGTGGCGCTGGACGCGGACGACCGGGCGGACCTGCGCGACCTGCACGCCTTCCAGACCTCGCTGGGGCTGGCCGCGCAGTGGCTGACCGGGCGGGACTGCCGCCGGCTGGAGCCGCTGCTCGCCCCCGGGGTGCGCGGCGGGCTGCGGGTGGACGGCGACCACCAGGTCGATCCGCGGCGGCTGGCGGCGGCGCTGCTGCGGGCGGCGTGCTCGGCGGGCGTGGAGTTCGTACGGGCGAAGGCGGCGCGGGTGCTGTGCGCGGGCGACCGGGTCACCGGCGCCGAACTCGCCGACGGCACCCGGGCGGTGGCGGGGCGCACCGTGCTGGCCGCGGGCTGCGAGAGCGGCCGGCTGGCGGGGCTGCCGCCGGACGCGCTGCCGCCGGTGCGGCCGGTGAAGGGGCAGATCCTGCGGCTGCGGATGCCGGCCGGGCGGGCGCCGTTCCTGTCCCGCACGGTCCGTGCGGTGGTCCGCGGCAGCCATGTCTACCTGGTGCCGCGGGAGAACGGGGAACTGGTGCTCGGCGCGACCAGCGAGGAGTTCGGCTGGGACACCGCGGTGACCGCGGGCGGCGTCTACCAACTGCTGCGGGACGCGCACGACCTGGTGCCCGGCATCACCGAACTCCCCCTCACCGAGACCCTCGCGGGGCTGCGGCCCGGCTCGCCGGACAACGCGCCCCTGCTCGGGCCCTCCCACCTGGACGGCCTGCTGCTGGCCACCGGGCACCACCGCAACGGGGTGCTGCTCACGCCCGTCACCGGGGACGTCCTCGGCCATGTCCTGGACACCGGACGGCTGCCGCGGTACGCCGAGCCGTTCGCCGCCGGGCGGTTCGCGGCCGTACGTGAGGAGCAGACGGTATGACGATCAGCGTGCTCGTCAACGGGGAGCCGCGCGCTCTGGAGGAGCCGATCGCGCTCGGTGCGCTCGTCGCCCGGTACGGCGCGGCGACCACCGGGGTGGCCGCCGCGCTCAACGAGGCGGTGGTGCCGCGCTCGCGCTGGTCGGCGACCCGGCTCGCCGACGGCGACCGGGTGGAGATCCTCACCGCGGTCCAGGGGGGCTGAGCGTTGCACACGACACCGTCGGCGCAGGCCGCGCCGTCCGCGTCGCCTGACGGGGCTGATCCGCTGCGGATCGGCGACGCCGTGTTCGGGTCCCGGCTGATCATGGGCACCGGCGGGGCGCCGAGCCTCGACGTGCTGGAGCGGGCGCTCGTCGCCTCCGGTACGGAGCTGACGACCGTCGCGATGCGGCGGCTGGACCCCACCGCGAAAGGTTCCGTGCTGTCCGTGCTGAGCCGGTTGGGGGTTCGTGTCCTGCCGAACACGGCCGGCTGCTTCACCGCGGGCGAGGCCGTCCTCACCGCGCGGCTCGCCCGGGAGGCGCTCGGCACCGACTGGGTCAAGCTCGAAGTGATCGCCGACGAGCGGACGTTGCTGCCCGATCCGGTCGAACTCCTCGACGCTGCCGAGACGTTGGTGGACGACGGGTTCACGGTGCTGCCGTACACCAGCGACGACCCCGTGCTCGCCCGCAAGTTGGAGGATGTCGGGTGCGCGGCGGTCATGCCGCTCGGCTCGCCGATCGGCTCCGGGCTCGGGATTCGCAACCCGCACAACTTCCAGCTCATCGTCGAGCGGGCGTCCGTGCCCGTCATCCTCGACGCCGGGGCCGGCACCGCGTCCGACGCCGCGCTCGCCATGGAACTCGGGTGCGATGCCGTCATGCTCGCGTCCGCCGTCACCCGGGCGCAGCGGCCCGTGCTCATGGCCGCGGCCATGCGGGAGGCCGTTTCCGCCGGCCGGCTCGCCCACCGGGCCGGGCGTATCCCCCGCAGGTACGGTGCCCTCGCTTCGACCCCCTCGAACGGCGCCCTCTCCCTGGGGGCGCCGCCCCCAGCCCCCCGCGCATAGGGCGCCGCCCTCCCCCCGCGCCCCCGCGTCCTGCCCCCTCCCGTCCCCGTCCACCCCAGGCCCGCTCCGGCTGGTCGCGCAGTTCCCCGCGCCCCTGGGTACTGCCCCCTCCCGTCCCCGTCCACCTCACGGTGCACTCTGGCTGGCCGCGCAGTTCCCCGCGCCCCTGGTTTTGCTCGGCCCCTCCCGCGAAAGAAGCCAGCGCCCCACAGGGGCGCGGGGAACGGCGCGGCCAGCGCACCACACGGCGGCAGCCGGGGGCGGGACGGGACCGTCGCGGCGGGGGCCGTGGGGCCCGCAGGGCGGGAGGAGGGGGACGGAGACGGTTACAACCGCGTAGCGAATCCGCACGGGTGGGACACATTGCGCCGTGATCCCGCGGTTGGGTGCGAACCGCCTCGTAGAATCGGTGGCCGTGGACACCAGCGTGGAGGACCCGCTCGTCGGGCAGACGCTCGACGGGCGCTATCTGGTCGAGGAGCGCATCGCCGTCGGCGGGATGGCGACGGTCTACCGCGCCGTGGACACCCGGTTGGACCGGGAGCTCGCCCTGAAGGTGATGCACCCGCGCCTCGCGGACGACGCGGTGTTCGTGGAGCGCTTCATCCGCGAGGCGAAGGCGGTCGCGAAGCTCGCGCACCCGAACGTGGTGGGCGTCTTCGACCAGGGCACGGACGGCACGTACGTGTACCTGGCGATGGAGTACGTCGCGGGCTGCACGCTGCGGGACGTGCTGAGGGAGCGCGGGGCGCTCCAGGTCCACGCGGCGCTGGACATCATGGAACCGGTGCTCGCGGCGCTGGGCGCGGCGCACCGCGCGGGTCTGGTGCACCGGGACATGAAGCCGGAGAACGTGCTGATCGGCGACGACGGCCGGGTGAAGGTCGCCGACTTCGGCCTGGTGCGGGCGATCGACACGAAGACGAGCGCGTCGACGGGCGTGGTGCTGGGCACCGTGTCGTACCTGGCGCCGGAGCAGATCGGCCACGGCACCGTGGACCAGCGGGCCGACGTGTACGCGTGCGGCGTGGTGCTCTACGAGATGCTGACCGGCCGCAAGCCGTACGACGGCGACACCCCGATGAAGGTGATGTACCAGCACGTCAACGAGGACGTGCCGCCGCCTTCCGCGGTCGTGCCGACCGTACCGCCGCTGCTGGACGCGCTGGTGGCGCGGGCCTGCGCCCGCCCGCAGCAGCAGCGCCCGGCGGACGCGGTGGAACTGCTCGCCGAGACCCGTACGGCGCGGGCGGCGCTGACCGCGGAGGAGCTGGACGCGCGCCCGGCCGGACCGGCGGCACCCGAGCCCGCCGACCAGGTGCACGCCGACGAGGTGCCCACCGACGAGGTGCCGCCCGTACTGCCGCCCGGTTCCGAGGAGCCCACCAGCGTGGTGGCGCGGCCCGACGGCGCGGTCCCGGACCGCACCACCCGCCTGCTGCTGCCCACCCCGCCGCCGGACGACCCTCCCCCCGCCCCGGCACCCGGGTGGGCGCGCTCGCGCCGCGGCCCGCTCGCCGTGCTCGTCGCCCTGCTGGTCGTCCTCGGGGTCGGCGCGGGCGTCTGGTACATCAACGACGGCCAGTTCACGACGGTCCCCGGTGTGCTGTCGCTGCCGCAGGCGAAGGCCGAGCAGAAGATCGAGCAGGCCGGGCTGGACAGCAAGGTGAAGCAGGGCTTCTCGCTGACAGTGCCGCGCGGCAGCGTGATCGCCACCGACCCCTCCCCCGGCCGGCGCATCCGCGGCAACGGCACGGTGACCCTGACGGTCTCCAAGGGCCCCCAGCACGTCCGGGTGCCCGACGTCGCCGGGCGCGACCTGGCCACCGCCCGCAAGGAGATCAAGGCCGCGGGCCTGGTGCCGGGCACGGTCACCCAGGCATACAGCAACGACGTGCCGCGCGGCCGGGTCGTGTCCACCGACCCGCTGGGCACCACCCAGACCGACCCGGGCAAGCGCGTCTCGATCACCGTCTCGCGCGGCGCCCCCGTCGACATCCCCGACGTGGTCGGCGAGTCGGTCACCGACGCGCAGCAGGACCTGGAGGCGGCCGGGCTGAAGGTGGTGCTCGCGCCGGGCAAGGTCTTCTCCGACGTGGCCGACAAGGACAAGGTCGCGCTGGAGTCCCCGGGCGCCGGGGGCCAGGCCGCCGCGGGCGACTCGGTGACGATCACGGTCTCCAAGGGCCAGCAGCAGTTCCCGGTGCCGGACGTGACCGGGAAGAAGACGGGCGACGCGAAGAAGATCCTCACCGCCGCCGGCTTCGAGGTGCGGGTGATCAACCTCTTCTTCAGCGGTACCGTGTTCAGCCAGTCCCCCGACGGCGGCAGCCAGGCCCCCAAGGGCGCGACGATCACCCTCTGGGCGCGCTGACCGACTCTGGATGCGCTGACCGACCCTGGGTGCCCTGACCGACCCGAACGACGAGCTGTGAAGACCGGTGACGGACGAGTGAACGAGCAGACCGCGCCCGGGCGCCGCCGCAATCCGGTCGGCGCGCACGTGCCGGTGGCGGGCGGCCTGGCCACCAAGGGCCTGGGCTACGCCGAGCAATTGGGCGCGGAGGCGGTGCAGGTCTTCGTGGCCAACCCCCGGGGCTGGGCGACCGGCCCGGGTGATCCGGCGCAGGACGAGGAGTTCCGCGCCCGCTGCGCCGACGCGGACATCCCCGCGTACGTGCACGCGCCGTATCTGATCAACTTCGGCTCGCACACGCCGGAGACCGTCGACCGCTCGGTGGCGTCGCTGCGGCACTCGCTGCGCCGGGGGCGGCGGATCGGGGCGCTCGGGGTGGTGGTGCACACCGGTTCCGCGACCGGCGGCCGCCCCCGGGAGGCCGCGCTGGCGCAGGTACGGGAGCGGGTGCGGCCGCTGCTGGAGGAGCTGACGCACGACGACGACCCGTGGCTGCTGCTGGAGTCGACCGCCGGGCAGGGGTCCTCGCTGTGTTCGCTGGCGGAGGACCTGGGGCCGTATCTGGACGCGCTGGACCGGCATCCGCGGGTCGGGCTGTGCCTGGACACCTGCCATGTGTTCGCCGCCGGGCACGACATCGCGGCGCCCGGCGGGGTGGACCGGATGTTCGCGGAGATCGAGGGGGCCGCGGGGGCGGGGCGGCTGCGGCTGATCCATGCGAACGACTCGAAGGCGGGGTGCGGGGCGCACCTCGACCGCCACGAGAATATTGGTGCCGGGCGGATCGGGGTGGAGGCCTTCCGTGAGGTTCTGGCCCACCCGGCGACGGACGGGGTGCCCTTGGTCATCGAGACTCCGGGGGGAGTTGAAGGGCACGCTTCTGACGTGAAGTTGCTCCAGTCCCTTCGGGGGGAGTGACCCCTTACGGCCGCGTCTGCCCCTTCAGGCAGTGGCGATCCACTCGTACGTTCTGGCTGGTCGCGCCGTTCCCCGCGCCCCTTTAGGGCGCCCGGCGGGGTGAGCCGGGATCAGAGTTCGGGGCCGTCGCCCGGGGATTCCTGGAAGGAGTAGCGCTGTTCGTGCCAGGGGTCGGCGAGGTTGTGGTAGCCCCGTTCCTCCCAGAAACCGCGGCGGTCGGCCGTCATGTACTCGATGCCCCGCACCCACTTGGGGCCCTTCCAGGCGTAGAGGCGGGGCACGACGAGGCGGACGGGGAAGCCGTGTTCGGCGGTGAGGGGCTGGCCGCCCTGGTGGGTGGCGAAGATCGTGAGGTCGTCGAGGAACTCCTCGATCCGCAGGTTGGAGCTGAAGCCGTACTCGGCCCAGACCATGACGTGGGTGACGTCGGCCGCCGGGGGCGCGAGTTCGGCGACGGTGGCGGCGGAGACCCCGCCCCACTCCATGCCGGTCATCGAGAACTTGGTGACGCAGTGGAAGTCGGCGACCACGGTGGTGTACGGCAGCGCGGAGAACTCGTCGTGGTTCCACACCGGGCGGGCGCCGTGCACGGTGGCGCCGAAGACGCGGAAGTCCCAGCGCTCGGGGCGGAAGCGGGGCACGGGCCCGTAGTGCGTGACCGGCCAGCCCCGCTGGAGCCGCTGCCCCGGGGGGAGCCGCCCCTCCGGATGCGCTTGCCGACTCATACGTCCATGGTGACAGACCGGACACCGTGCTCGGGCCGCGGGCCGGGCGGCGCCGACACCGTAAGCGTGCACTTACTGGATCGAACGGTCACGCGGTGCAAGGATGCGCGGACATATCGGGCCCGAACGGGAAGGACGGCGTTGCCATGCAGGGCGACCCCGAGGTCATCGAGTTCCTCAACGAGCAGTTGACCGCCGAGCTGACCGCGATCAACCAGTACTTCCTGCACGCGAAAATGCAGGACAACTTCGGGTGGACGAAGCTCGCGAAGAACACCAGGGCCGAGTCGTTCGACGAGATGCGGCACGCGGAGATCATCACCGACCGCATCCTGCTGCTGGAGGGGCTGCCGAACTACCAGCGGCTGTTCCATGTGCGGGTGGGGCAGACCGTCACCGAGATGTTCCAGGCCGACCGGCTGGTGGAGGTCGAGGCGATCGACCGGCTGCGGCGCGGCATCGACCTGATGCGGTCGAAGTCCGACGTGACCTCGGCCCGGCTGTTCGAGGACATCCTCAAGGACGAGGAGCACCACATCGACTACCTGGACACGCAGCTCGGCCTGATCGAGAAGCTGGGCGAGCCGCTGTACATCGCGCAGCAGATCGAGCAGCCGGAGAGCTGATCCGCCCCTGAGGTGCGCGGCCGCGGGTCAGGCGACGCGCCGCAGCGGTCGGAGGGCGGGCGGCGCGGGGTCCGGCCGCGGGATCTCCGGCTGCGCGAGATCGGCCGGGGCCGGCCCGGCCGCAGCGGCCGGGGCGGCCAGCCCGTGGCGGGTGACGCAGCCGTCGCCGCGGCCCAGCACCGCCTGGATGCGCTTGACGCAGGACCCGCAGTCCGTGCCTGCCTTGCAGGCGGAGGCTATCTGGCGCGGGGTGCAGCGGCCCTCTTCGGCGTGCTGCTTCACCTGCTGCTCGGTGATGCCGAAGCACGAGCAGACGTACACGCGGTCACCACCGATCCAGGGCCAGAAGCTGAGGTAACCCTTACCTTACCCAGACGGTCGCGCGGAAGAAAAGCCGGGAGGGGCGCGTACCGGTGTGATACGCGCCCCTCCGCGGATACTTCTCGAAGCCGGCACCGACGGGCCGGGTGCCGGCGCCCGCTGCTACTGGCCCCGGTACATCTCGGCGACCAGGAACGCCAGGTCGAGCGACTGGCTGCGGTTGAGCCGCGGGTCGCACGCCGTCTCGTACCGCTGGTGCAGGTCGTCGACGAAGATCTCGTCGCCGCCGCCGACGCACTCGGTGACGTCGTCGCCGGTCAGCTCCACGTGGATGCCGCCGGGGTGGGTGCCGAGGCCGTGGTGGACCTCGAAGAAGCCCTTCACCTCGTCCAGGACGTCGTCGAAGCGGCGGGTCTTGTGGCCGGAGGCGGCCTCGAAGGTGTTGCCGTGCATGGGGTCGCTGACCCACACCACTTTCGCCCCGGACGCGGTGACCTTCTCCACCAGCGTCGGCAGCTTGTCGCGGACCTTGTCCGCGCCCATCCGCACCACGAAGGTGAGCCGGCCGGGCACCCGGTCCGGGTCGAGGCGGTCGATGTAGGCGAGCGCCTCCTCCGGGGTGGTCGACGGGCCGAGCTTCACCCCGATCGGGTTGCCGATCTGCGCGGCGAACTCGATGTGCGCGCCGTCGAGTTGCCGGGTGCGCTCGCCGATCCACAGCATGTGGCCGGAGACGTCGTAGAGCTTGCCGGTCCGCGAGTCGGTCCGGGTCAGCGCCGTCTCGTAGTCGAGCAGCAGCGCCTCGTGGGAGGCGTAGAACTCGACGGTGCGGAACTCGGCCGGGTCGGTGCCGCAGGCGGCCATGAAGGTCAGCGCGCGGTCGATCTCGCGGGCGAGGGCTTCGTACCGCTGCCCGGACGGCGAGGACTTCACGAAGTCCTGGTTCCAGGCGTGCACCTGGCGCAGGTCGGCGTAGCCGCCGGTGGTGAAGGCGCGCACCAGGTTCAGCGTGGCGGCGGAGGTGTGGTACATCCGCTTCAGCCGCTGCGGGTCGGGCACGCGGGCCTCGGCGGTGAACTCGAAGCCGTTCACCGAGTCGCCGCGGTAGGTCGGCAGCGTCACGCCGTCGCGGGTCTCGGTCGGCTTGGAGCGCGGCTTGCTGTACTGGCCGGCGATCCGGCCGACCTTCACCACCGGCACCGAAGCGGCGTAGGTGAGCACCGCTCCCATCTGGAGCAGCGTCTTGAGCTTGTTGCGGATCTGGTCCGCGCCCACGGCGTCGAACGCCTCGGCGCAGTCGCCGCCCTGGAGGAGGAACGCCTTGCCCTCGGCCACTTCGGCCATGCGGGCGCGCAGCTGGTCGCACTCGCCGGCGAAGACCAGCGGCGGATACGAGGCGAGCTCGGCGATCACGTCGCGCAGCGCCTCGGGGTCGGGCCATTCAGGCTGCTGCGCCGCGGGAAGAGACTGCCAGGTACGGGTCCCGGCATGGGTTTCGGCATTCACGGTCACGGGCCCCACCCTACGTGGTCGGGTCGGGCCCGGACCGCTGCGCTCAGTGGATGAGACGTTCCACCCCGTGTGCGGATCGTCGCCGCCCGGTTGCGGTAGGCTCGGGACCATGACCGCGATGATCACCCGCACCACCCAGCACTCCTGCTGGCGGACCGCTTCCACGGCGGCCCGTTAGACATCGCGCGCAGAACACGTCGCGAAGGCCGCCCGAGGGCGGCCTTCGGTGTTTCCGGGTCCGGCCGCCCTTCCCGTCCGTCGCCCGCCGAGAACGTCCAGGAACGTCCAGGAAGGAACGCCCGCCGTGCCCCACTCCGCCCCGCCCCCCAGCGCCGCCCGGCTCGTCCAGCGCCTGCTCGACCCCGCCTGCCCGCCCTTCGCCCTGCTGCACCGCCGCACCCCCGGCCGCCCGCAGGACGTGGTCGAGGTGCTGCTCGGCCCCGTCGAGCAGGTCGACACGCTCGCCGGCATCCCGCTGCCCTCCGGCTCCCCCGGCGCCCCGGTCACCGACGCGCTGGCCCTGGTGCCCTTCCGGCAGATCCGCGAGCGGGGCTTCGACGTCCATGACGACGGCACCCCGCTGGCCGTCCTGCGCCCGCAGGAGGTGTACGAACTCCCGCTCGCCGAGGTGCGGGACGCGCTGCGGGAGCTGCCGGGCGGGTCCGAAGTGCGGGTCGAGGGCGGCGCGTTCGACGTGGACGACGACGCGTACGCGCGGATCGTGCGGCAGGTGCTCGAGGAGGAGATCGGGCGCGGCGAGGGCGCCAACTTCGTGATCCGGCGCACCTTCCGCGGTGTCGTGCCGGACTTCGGGCCGGCGGCGGCGCTGGAGCTGTTCGGCCGGCTGCTGCGCGGCGAGCGGGGCGCGTACTGGACGTACACCGTGCACACCCCCGAGCGGACGCTGGTGGGCGCCAGCCCGGAGGTCCATGTGCGGATGTCCGGCCGGACCGTGGTGATGAACCCGATCAGCGGCACCTACCGCTACCCGGCGCAGGGGCCGTCGGCGGACGGGCTGCTGGAGTTCCTGCACGACCCGAAGGAGGTGGAGGAGCTGACCATGGTCGTGGACGAGGAGCTGAAGATGATGTGCACGGTCGGCGACCGGGGCGGCGTCGTGGTCGGGCCGCGGCTGAAGGAGATGGCGCACCTCGCGCACACCGAGTACGAACTGCGCGGCCGCTCCAGCATGGACGTGCGGGAGGTGCTGCGGGAGACGATGTTCGCCGCGACCGTCACCGGCTCGCCGGTGCAGAACGCCTGCCGGGTGATCGAGCGGTACGAGCCCCGCGGCCGCGACGGCGCCGGGCGCGGCTACTACGCGGGCGCGCTGGCGCTGCTCGGGCGGGACGCGGGCGGCGCCCAGACGCTGGACTCGCCGATCCTGATCCGCACCGCCGACATCTCGCCCGCCGGTGAGCTGAAGGTGCCGGTCGGCGCGACCCTGGTGCGGCACTCCGACCCGTACGCGGAGGTGGCCGAGACGCACGCGAAGGCCGCCGGGGTGCTCACCGCGCTGGGGGTGCTCCCGCCGCGGCCGCCGGCCGCCCCCGCGCCGGGCTCCGACCCGGGTACGGCCGCGCCGCGGCTGGCCGACGACATCCGGGTGCGGGCCGCGCTGGACGCCCGCCGCTCCCGGCTCGCCCCGTTCTGGCTGCGGATGCGGACGCCGGCCCCGGCGCGGGACGGCGCGGCCGGGCCGGTGCTGGTGGTGGACGCCGAGGACACCTTCACCGCGATGCTCGCGCATGTGCTGCGCGCCGCCGGCCGCACGGTGGCCGTACGGCGCTACGACGAGCCCGGGCTGCGGGAGGCGGCGCTGTCGCACGCCGGGCCGGTGGTGCTGGGCCCGGGCCCGGGCGACCCGGCGGAGACCGCCGACCCGAAGATGGGCTTCCTGCGGGCGCTCACCGCGGACCTGGTGCGCGACCACGCGCATGGGCTGCTCGGGGTGTGCCTGGGCCATGAGCTGGTCGCGGCCGAACTCGGCCTGGACCTGGTCCGCAAGGACCGCCCGGCGCAGGGCGCGCAGGAGGTGGTCGACTTCTTCGGCACCCGGACCACGGTGGGCTTCTACAACACCTTCACGGCCCGCTGCGACGCCGACGCCGCCGAGGAACTGGCCATGCACGGCATCGAGGTGAGCCGGGACCCGGCGAGCGGCGACATCCACGCGCTGCGCGGGCCGGGCTTCGCCGGGGTCCAGTTCCACCCGGAGTCGGTGCTCTCGCTGGACGGCGCCGCGCTGGTGGCCGGGCTGCTCGACCACGTGGGCGCGACCTCGCGGGCGGTCCGCCCGCCGGTGTAGCGGCACCGGGCCGCGGGGCCGTCCGGCCGCATCCGGCCGGGCGGGCCCGCGCGGCCAGACGGCCCCGCGCGGTCAGACGGCCAGCGGCTCGGGGTGCCCGGCCTGCTGCGGGGCGCGGCCGAGGAGGTCGCCGACGAGGTGGGCGACGGCGTCGAGCAGGCCCTCCTCGGACGTGGTGCCGTCGAGCACCAGGTCGGCCCGGTCCCGGGCGGGGGCGACGTACTCCGCGTGCCGTTCCCGCCCGCTGAGCAGGTAGTTGCGCAGCGACAGGCCCGGGTCCTGGCCGAACACCTCGATCTTGCGCAGGATCTTGCGGGCCAGCCGGATGTCGTCGGGGGTGTCCACGTACACCCGCCAGGTGGCCCGCTCGGCGACCGCCCGCAGGGTGAGCGCGAACAGGCCCTCCACGACCACGAGCCGGTACCGGCCGCAGCCGGCCGCCGCGTCGACCGCCTCGGCGACGGCGTCCTCGTCGATGGAGCCGGGATGGTTCCAGTCCAGCGTCTCCGCGCCGGTCGCGCTCAGCGTCCGCACCCCGCGCTGCGGGTCGTGCGCGGGCACGTAGAAGTCGTCGAGGTGGACGAGACCGACGGTCTCGGGATGATGCCGCGCCAGCGCCTCGGCAAGGGTGGACTTGCCGGAAGCGGTGCCGCCTGCGACCGCGAGTACGGGCACCGCGTGCCCTCCCACAACACCCGTCATACCGGGCGCTCCTCAAGATGCTCAGAAAGGTGGGGACAGAAGACCAGAAAGGGGGTGTTCGAAGCGGCCGGACATGCCGGGTGGAGGGATCGTAGGGCCGGTGGGCGGCCTACGGCAAGCGCTCTTGGCGCGCCGCGGCACGCGTCGGCGCCGGGCCGGTTCCGGCCGGTCCGCCGGGCGTCCGCACGGCCCCCGGCTCAGCGGTTCCCGCCGGTGTCCCCGCTGCCGTCGCCGTCGCCGTCCTCGTCGTCGAGACCGCGGGCGATCGCGTAGCGCACCAGCTCGACCCGGTTGTGCAGTTGGAGCTTGCCGAGGGTGTTCTGCACGTGGTTCTGCACGGTGCGGTGCGAGATGACCAGCCGCTGGGCGATCTGCTTGTAGCTCAGGCCCTTGGCGACCAGCCGCAGCACCTCCGTCTCCCGCTCGGTCAGCCGCGGCGCGGCCGGCTCGTCGGGCTGCGCCGGGGGCGGCTCGGTGGCGAGCCGGCGGTACTCCCCCAGCACCAGCCCGGCCAGCCCCGGGGTGAAGACCGGGTCGCCGGCCGAGGTGCGGCGCACCGCGTCCACCAGTTCGTCCCGCCCGGCGGACTTCAGCAGGTATCCGGTCGCACCGGACTTGACCGCCTCCAGCACGTCGGTGTGCTCGCCGCTGGCCGACAGCACCAGCACCCGCAGCGCTCCGTCGTGCGCGATGGCCTCCTTGCACACCTGCACCCCGGACGCGCCGGGCAGGTTGAGGTCGAGCACCAGCACCTGCGGGCGGGCCGCGCGGGCCCGACGGATCGCCTCGGGCCCGTCGCCCGCGGTGGCGACCACCTCGAAGCCCGCCTCGGCGAGGTCGCGGGCGACCGCGTCCCGCCACATCGGGTGGTCGTCGACGACCATCACCGTCACGGGCCGGTCCGGTCCGGTGTGCTCGGCGGTGCCGAGGGTCATGGTGTGCTTCCTCCCCCTCCGGTCCGGCCGGTGTCTGCGGCGCCGGCCGGTTCGTTGCGTACGCCCGAGGCTACCGGGCCGCCGGGCGCGGCTGCCGTCCGCCGCGGTGCCTTCGGCAGGCGCAGTTCCACCTCCGTGCCCTGGCCGGGTACGGAGACGAGTTCGGCGCCGCCGCCCAGGTCGCGCAGCCGGCCGCGGATGGACTGGGCCACGCCCAGCCGGCCCTCGCGCGCCGCCGCGGCGAGCCGCCCCTCCGGGATGCCGGGGCCGTCGTCCCGCACGGTCACCAGCACCGCGTCCGGCTCGTCCTCCAGCAGTATCCAGGCGTGCGCCTGCTCGCCCGCGTGGCGGCGCACGTTGTCCAGGGCCGCGCCGACCGCCGCCGCCAACTCGGCCGCGGCGCCCGGGTCCAGCGGCACCGGGGTGCCCGGCGCGGAGACGGTGACGCGGCCGGAGGCGTACCGGGACAGCAGCGGGCGCAGGTCCGCGGGGCCGTCCGGCGCGGGCGTACCGCCGGCGGGCGGGGGCGGCTCCGGGGCCGGGGCGCCCGAGATCAGGGAGCGCAGCGCCACCTCCTGCTCGCCGGCCAGCCGGCCGAGTTCCGCGGCCTCGCCGCCCGCCTGGTCGCCGCGGCGCTGCACCATCGCCAGCACCTGGAGGACGTTGTCGTGGATGTCGCGGGCCAGCCGCTCGCGTTCGCGGGTGGCCGCCTCGATCTGGAGCGCCCGGGCGAGGGTGCGCTCGCTCGCCCGGGCGACCTCCACGACGTAGCCGATGGCGATCGCCGCGATCCACACCAGGACCAGGTTGTGCAGGGTCTCGGGGCTGGCCGTGCCGCGCTCGACGAGGTCGGCGACCGCGACCACGGAAGCGGCCGGCGCGGCCCACCGCCAGCCGCCCTTCACCGCCCAGGCCAGCACCGAGCCGGCCGTCCAGATCGACGGCAGCGTGAAGGAGCCGGACGCTATCCGCTCGGGGACGTCGACCACGGAGGTGAGCAGCACCCCGCTGACGGCGACGACCAGATCGGCGACCAGGAACGGCGGGGTGCACCGCTCCGCGTTGCGCAGCCGGCCCAGCGTCGCGAACGTCCACACCACCAGGGCGCCCATGTACACGCCGCCCGGCAACGGGTGGCGCAGCGACGGGTACGCGTGGACGTACAGCGCCACGGCGTATCCGCAGGTCAGTACGCGGTAGGCGGCCAGCGCACGCCACAGCGGCAGTTCCACCGACATCTTCACGGCCACGGATTCCCTTCCCCCGGTCCGCCAAGTCTGCACGGTCTCGCGGGGTGCCCGGGCGGCTACGCGGTGGGCGGGTCGGTGTGCTCCCTGTCGGTGGGTGCCGTGTCGGTGTGCTCCGTGTCGGTGGGTGCCGCGTCGCTCTTCGCGGCGGCCGCCTTCGCCGCCTCCGCCTTCGCCGCCTCGGCGATCTGCCGCTTGGCGGCGGTCGCGTAGATGTCGACGTACTCCTGGCCGGACAGCTTCATGATCTCGTACATCACCTCGTCGGTGACCGAGCGGAGGATGAACCGGTCCTGCTCCATGCCCTGGTAGCGGGAGAAGTCGAGCGGGCGGCCGATCCTGATGCCGGGCCGGATGGACAGCTTCGGCACGACCTGCCCCACCGGCTGGACCTTCTCGGTGTCGATCATGGCCACCGGGATGACGGGTGCGCCGCTGGCGAGGGCGACCCGGGCCAGGCCGCCGGGCTTGCCGCGGTACAGGCGGCCGTCGGGCGAGCGGGTGCCCTCGGGGTAGATCCCGAACAGCTCGCCGCGCGCCAGTACCGCCAGGCCGCTGTTGATCGCCGCCTCACCGGCGCCGCGCGCGCCCGAGCGGTCCACCGGGAGCTGCCCGACGCCCTTGAAGAACGCGGCCGTCAGCTTGCCCTTCACGCCGGGGGTGGTGAAGTACTCCGCCTTCGCGATGAACGTGACCTGCCGGTCGAGCATCGAGGGCAGGAAGAAGGAGTCCGAGAAGGACAGGTGGTTGCTGGCGAGGATCGCCGGACCCTCCGCCGGGATGTTCTCCAGCCCTTCCACCCAGGGTCGGAAGACCGCCTTGATCGGCTTGCCGAGAACGATCTTCATCGCACCGTAGAACAACAGGGCCTCCTGTAGCCGTCGCGACGACCTTAACCCGCGCACGGCCCGGTAGGGCTTACCGGTGGGGATCGGGTCCGCGTACGCTGAACGTCCGACTCCCGTGTACCCGGGTACGCGTCGTTGAACAGGAGATGCACGATGCCGCTCATGCCCGGAGCCGAACCGTACCGCCACGAAGGCGGCGAGACCGGCGTCCTGATCTGTCACGGCTTCACCGGCACCCCGCAGTCCATGCGGCCGTGGGCCGAGTACCTGGCCGCGCGCGGGCTGACCGTGTCGCTGCCGCTGCTGCCCGGGCACGGCACCCGCTGGCAGGACATGCAGGTCACCGGCTGGCCGGACTGGTACGCCGAGGTGGACCGCGAGCTGCGCTCGCTGCTCGCCTCGTGCTCCCGGGTCTTCGTGTGCGGCCTGTCCATGGGCAGCACCCTGAGCCTGCGGCTGGCCGAGAAGCACGGCACCGCGATCAGCGGCCTGGTGCTGGTCAACCCGTCGGTGAAGGCCGACGGGCTCCAGATCAGGATCGGCTCGGCGCTGCGGCACCTCGTGCCGTCCGCGCCGGGCATCGTCAGCGACATCGCCCGCGAGGGCGCCACCGAACTGGGCTACCCCCGGGTGCCGTTGCGCGCGCTGCGCTCCCTGAACGAGTTCTGGCCGGTGGTGCGTTCGGCGCTGCCCCAGGTCACCCAGCCGGTGCTGCTGCTGCACAGCCGGCAGGACCACGTGGTGCACCCGTCCAACACCGAGCTGGTGCTGGCGAAGATCTCCTCCACCGACGTCACCGAGCGGGTCCTGGAGCGCAGTTACCACGTCGCCACCCTCGACCACGACGCCGAGCAGATCTTCGAGGAGTCGTACGCGTTCATCCGCCGGCTGTCCGCTCCGGCCGCGGCCGAGGAGGTCACCGCAGGTGGCTGACGCCGATCGCGAGGACGAGGGCGCGGCGCCGCTCGACGAGGAGGCCGTGTGGGCGGCCCTGGTGGCCGGTTACGACGAGGAGCCCGCACCCGGCGCCCGGTCCTGGCCCGAGGCCGAGAACGTGCCGCCGGAGCAGCCGAAGCCGGCCCCGCCCGCGGACCCCGGGCCCGCCGTCCCCCCGCCGCCGACCCGCAGCATCGTGATCCACCCGGTGATCTCCGGACCGCGGGACTACGTGGCGGACGACGACGATGACGAGGACGCGCACTACGTCCCGCCGGAGCCACCGCCGCTGCCCGAGGCCGACGTGACCACCAAGTTCGCGTGGATCGCGGTGGTGGGCGGCCCGCTGCTGCTGTTCGCCTTCGTGCTGCTCCAGCTCGACCTGGCCTGGTGGGTGGTCCTGGTCGGGGTCGGCGGGTTCGTCGGCGGGTTCGCGACGCTCGTGGCGCGGATGCGCACCGGCGACGAGGACGACGACCGCCCGGACGGCGGCGCGGTCGTCTGACCGCCCGGCCGTACGGGCGCCGCGGCCGTACGGCCCTACGCCGGGACGCGCAGGGCCGCGAGCACCGGGAGGTGGTCGGTGGCCGAGGCGAGGTCGGTGCGCTTGACGCCCGGCACGTTCAACGGGACGCCCGCGCCCAGGACTTCGATGCCGGTCGAGGCGAAGATCCCGTCGATCCGGCGGCGCGCGCCGCTCGACGGGGAGGTGGCCTCGCCGCCCCACGGCTCGGCGGCCCAGGCGTCCTGGAGCTTCCCGGCGACCCGGTCGAAGGCGCGCCCGCCCGGGCCGTCGTTGAGGTCGCCGCCGGCCACCTGGTGTTCCTCGCCGAGGGCGTCGAGGTGGCGCAGCAGCAGGGCGGCCTGCTCCAGCCGCTCCTCGGCGCGCAGGCTGAGGTGCGCGCTGAGCACGGACAGCCGGGCCCCGCCGAACCCCAGGACCGCGGTGGCGAAGCCGCGCTGGTGCAGCCCCGGGGTGCGCGGCAGCAGGATGTCCTCGGTGCGGATCACCCGCGCCCGCAGGGACGCGAGGATCATCGGCCCGGCCGCCGGGGCGCCGCCGGTCACGTAGAACAGGCCGGTCGACTCGGCGAGGCGGGCCGCGGCCTTGCGCCACCGGAAGAACCGCGGGGCCTCCTGGACGAGGAGGAGGTCGGGGGCGCAGGCGCGGATCACCCGGGCCAGCGCCTCCGTGTCGTCCCGCAGCGAGCGGACGTTGTAGCTCAGGACGCGGATGACCGCCGAGCCCCCAGGCTCCGTCGCGGAACTCGGCAGATCTTCCACTCGCGCTGCGCCTTCGTCGTGGTGTGCGGGTCGTGCGGGATCGTACCGGTGGCGGGCCTGCCTCCGGCGGGGCGGATCAGCCCTGGCGGGCCAGGTCCGCGGCGCCCACCAGGCCGGCCTTGCCGCCGAGTTGGGCGGCGAGCACCTGGGCGTGCGGCCGCCACTCGCCGCCGATCAGCCAGCGCCGGAACGACTTGCGGATCGGGTCGAGGACGAGTTCGCCCTCGTCCGAGACGCCGCCGCCGACGATGAACGCCGAGGGGTCGAAGAGCGAGGCGAGGTCGGCCAGGCCCGCGCCGGCCCAGCGGGCCAGCTCCCGGAAGGAGTCGATCGCGACCGGGTCGCCCTGCCGGGCGGCGGCGCTGATGTGCCGGCCCTCGATGCCCTCCGGGGTGCCGTCGCCGAGTGCCAGCAGCACCTGGGCGTTCTCCGGGGTGGCGTTGGCGCGCTGCTTGGCGTAGCGGACCAGGGCGCGGCCGGAGGCGTACTGCTCCCAGCAGCCCTGGCTGCCGCAGCCGCAGAGCAGGCCGTCGGGCACCACCCGGACGTGGCCGAACTCCGCGGCGACGCCGAAGCGGCCGCGGCGCAGCTTGTTGCCGATGATGATGCCGCCGCCGAGACCGGTGCCGAGCGTGATGCAGATCACATCGGAGTGGCCCTGTCCGGCGCCGAAGCGGTACTCGCCCCACGCCGCCGCGTTGGCGTCGTTCTCCACCACGACGGGCAGGCCGACGCGCTGCTCGACCTTGTCCTTGAGCGCTTCGTGCCGCCAGTTGATGTTGGGCGCGAACAGTACGGTGGCGCGCTTGTCGTCGACGTAGCCGGCGGCGCCGATGCCGACGGCCTCGATCTGGTGACCGGTGCTGACCTGGCGTACCGCCGCCACGATCGCGTCGATGACGCCTTCGGGAGACGACGGAGTCGGCACCTTGACGGTCTCGAGAATCGCGCCTTCCTCGTCGACCACTCCGGCCGCGATCTTGGTGCCGCCGATGTCGACGCCGATGGTGAGTCCCATGTGTCCCTCAGTTTTCGGTCGATCCCCGCTAAGAGAACCGTACCGGAGAGGGGGTCAGTCGAGGTCGATGTGTTCAGCCGTTGAACGCGAGGAGGGCCCACCTGAGGTCCAGCGGGCCTCCGCGCCGGCCACCGCGGACCGGTAGGCCGCCAGGAGTTCGGCTCCGGCGGTGCTCAGGTGATCGAACACGTCCGGGTTGCGTTCCTTGATGGGTTCGACAACAGAACGCACTTGGGACAGGACGCCCTGGGCCGCGATCTGCACCGCGGGGCTGCGCAGGGTCGCCAGTTTCTCCGTGACGACCTCGCCCACGGCCTCCGCCAGCCGCCGCAACTCGTCGGCGGCGGACCCCGGCACCTCGCCCGCCTGCGCCTTGCGGCGCGCCTTCTCCGCCGCGATGTCTTCCGCGCTTGCCGTCGCCCACGCATCCGCTTCGCTCATGCTTCGACGGTACCCGAAGGAGGTCGGGTTGCCCCGGGTGCGGGACCCTCCGGGGTGCCCCTGTCCGCCGGTTCCGGGACCACCCGCCGGGGGGAGGGCGCCGCGCTACGCGGCGTAGAGGGACTCGATGTCCGCGGCGAAGTCGGCGGCGACCACGTTGCGCTTGAGTTTGAGGGAGGGGGTGAGGTGGCCGGACTGCTCGGTGAACTGGACCGGCAGGACGCGGAACTTGCGGACCGACTCGGCGCGGGAGACCGCGGTGTTGCCGCTGTCGACGGCGTGCTGGAGGGCGGCGAGCAGGTCGGGGTCGTCGAGCAGTTCCGCGGGGGTGCGGCCGGTCTTGCCGTGCTGCTCGGCCCAGCGCGGGAGGAACTCCTCGTCGAGGGTGATGAGCGCGGCGACGAAGGGCCGCTGGTCGCCGACGACCATGCACTCGGCGACGAGCGCGTCCGCGCGGATGCGGTCCTCGATGACCGCGGGCGCGACGTTCTTGCCGCCGGCGGTCACGATGATCTCCTTCTTGCGCCCGGTGATCGTGAGGTACCCGTCGTTGTCGAGGGCGCCGAGGTCCCCGGTGTGGAACCAGCCGTCGGAGACCGCCTCCGCGGTGGCCGCGTCGTTGTTCCAGTAGCCGGTGAAGAGGTGCTCGCCGTAGAGCAGCACCTCGCCGTCGTCGGCGATCCGCACCGTGGAGCCGGGCAGCGGCTGCCCGACCGTACCGATCTTCGTACGGTCCCACGGGTTGAACGCGGTGGCCGCGCACGACTCGGTGAGCCCGTAGCCCTCCAGGACGGTGAAGCCGAGGCCGCGGTAGAAGTGGCCGAGCCGCTCGCCCAGCGGGGCGCCGCCGGAGATCGCGTGGGTCGCGCGGCCGCCGAGCACCGCGCGCAGCTTGCCGTAGACGAGCCGGTCGAAGACGCGGTGGGTCAGCCGCAGCTTGAACGAGGGCCCGCCGGGGGTGTCCAGCGCCTTGCTGTAGGCGACCGCGACATCGGCCGCGCGGTCGAAGATCCGGCCCTTGCCGCTCGCCTGCGCGGTGGCCCGGGCGGTGTTGTAGACCTTCTCGAAGACCCGCGGCACCCCGAGGACGAGGGTCGGCCGGAACCCCTGGAGGTCGTCGGTGAGGTGCTTGACGTCGGAGACGTGCCCGAGCCGGATCGGCGCCATCACGCTGCACACCTCCACCAGCCGGCCCAGCACGTGCGCCAGCGGCAGGAAGAGCAGCACCGAGGAGTGCCCGGTGCGGAAGAGCGGGCCCAGCCGTTCCACCACGTTGCCGCACTCCGCGAAGAAGCTGCGGTGGCTGAGCACGCAGCCCTTGGGGCGGCCGGTGGTGCCGGAGGTGTAGACGATGGTGGCCGGGGCGTCGGCGCCCGCGGCCGTGGAGCGCTCGTCGACCACCGCCTCGGCGACGTCGCTGCCGGCCTCGACCAGCGTGCGCACCCCGCCGCCGTCGATCCGCCACACGTGCTTGAGCTGCGGCAGCCCCTCCCGTACGGACTCCACCGCCGCCTCGTGCGCCGCGGTCTCCACCACCACCGCGACCGCGCCGGAGTCGGCGAGAATCCACTCCACCTGCGAGGCGGACGACGTCTCGTACACCGGTACGGTCACCGCGCCCGCGGTCCAGATCGCGAAGTCCAGCAGCGTCCACTCGTAGCGGGTCCTGGACATCACCGCGACGCGGTCGCCGGGCTCCACCCCCGAGGCGATCAGGCCCTTGGCCGCCTCGCGCACCTCGGTGAGGAAGCGGGCCGCGGTGATGTCCTGCCAGCGCCCCTCGCCGTCCTTGCGGCCGATCACGGGCGTGTCCGGATGCTGCGTCGCGTTGCGCCGGACCAGGTCGGTCAGGTTGCCGTCCGCGGGGAATTCGTACAGGGCCGGAAGGCTGAACTCACGCAAGGCTGCTGCTCCTCATCGGTGCCGCGTCGCACCCGGAGGGAAGGTCTGGACTGCCGACACGTTACCCATCGGTAAAGCGTCGGGGTAGGGGGACGCGGGGGACGCCGGCCGGATGTTCCCAGCGTCACACACCGAGCATAGGGTTGCGGCATGCGGGTTCACGTGGTCAGTGACGTACACGGCGCGAGCGAGGCGCTGGCGCGGGCCGGGGACGGCGCCGACGCGCTGGTCTGCCTCGGCGACCTGGTGCTCTTCCTCGACTACGCCGACCACTCCCGCGGCATCTTCCCCGACCTGTTCGGCACGGCCAACGCCGACCGCATGGTGGAGCTGCGCACCGCCCGCCGCTTCGCCGAGGCCCGCGACCTCGACCGCGAGCTGTGGGCGGACCTGGACCGGCCCGCGCTGATCGAGCAGGCCGTCCGCAAGCAGTACGCCGAGCTGTTCGCCGCCTTCCCCACCCCCACCTACGCCACCTACGGCAACGTGGACGTGCCCGGCCTGTGGGCGCAGTACGCCCGGCCCGGCACCACCGTGCTGGACGGCGCCACCACCGAGATCGGCGGCCGCGTCTTCGGCTTCGTCGGCGGCGGCCTGCCCACCCCGATGCGCACCCCCTACGAGGTCGACGAGGACGCGTACGCCGCGAAGGTCGCCGCGCTCGGCCCGGTGGACGTGCTGTGCTCGCACATCCCGCCGGCCGTCCCCGAGCTGTGCTACGACACCGCCGCCCGGCGGTTCGAGCGCGGCAGCCAGGCGCTGCTCGACGCGGTGCGGACGCTCCAGCCGAAGTACGCGCTGTTCGGCCACGTGCACCAGCCGCTGGTGCGCCGCACCCGGATCGGCCGCACCGAGTGCGTCAACGTCGGCCACTTCAACCACACCCGCGCCCCGTGGGTGCTCCAGTGGTGAGCTGGGGCCCGGGAGGGCGCGATAGCCTTCCACCCGTCGGGCAGTACGCACGCGAGCGGCACGCTCAGCAGCACTCTCACCAGATGCACCAGTAGTCCGGAGGGCCACGGCGATGGCGGAACACACGAGGTCGAGCATCACCATCGAGGCGGCGCCGGCCGCGGTCATGGGAGTCATCGCCGACTTCGACCGCTATCCGGAGTGGACCGGCGAGGTCAAGCAGGCGGAGGTGCTCGCCACCGACGACGCCGGGCGCGCCGCCCAGGTGCGGCTGGTGCTCGACGCGGGCGCGATCAAGGACGACCACACCCTGGCGTACGAGTGGATCGGCGCGGACGAGGTGCGCTGGTCGCTGGTGAAGTCCCAGATGCTGCGCACCCTCGACGGCTCCTACGCGCTGGCGCCGCTGGACGGCGGCAGCCGGACCGAGGTCACCTACCAGCTGACGGTCGACGTGAAGATCCCGATGCTCGGGATGATCAAGCGGAAGGCCGAGAAGGTCATCATCGACCGCGCGCTGGCCGGGCTGAAGCAGCGGGTGGAGTCCGGCGACGCGGCCGCCGAGCCCGGCAAGCCGGTCGGCGCGTGACCGAGGTCCGCACGCTGCTGGTCACCGGCGCCGCCGGGGCCGGCCGCACCACCGTGGCCACCGCCGTCGCGAGCGCGGCGGCCGCCGCGGGCCGCCGCACCCTGCTGCTCACCGCCGACCGGCTGGCCGCGGTGGCGGCGGTGCCGGGGCTGACCGTCGGCCGTGTCGACCCGGCCGCCGCCTTCCGGGAGGGCGCGCTCGACACGCAGAGCCGGGTGGGCGCGCTGCTGACGCTGCTGGGGGCGGCGCCGCTGGACCCGGAGGAGCTGACCGAACTGCCGGGCGCCGACCCGCTCGCGCTGCTGCGGGCGCTGCGGTACGCCCGGGTGCTGCCCGGTGAGGACGACGCGGGCGCGGGTGGGCCGGACACGGGTGAGCCGGACTTGGATGGCGTCGAACCGGCGCCGTGGGACCTGGTCGTCGTGGACCTGCCCGCGGTGCGCGACGCGCTGCGGATGCTCGCGCTGCCGGAGCAACTGCGCCGCTACCTGTGGCGGTTGCTGCCCGCCGACCGCCAGGCCGCCCGGGCGCTGCGCCCGGTGCTCGCCCAGCTCGCGGGTGTCCCGATGCCCGCGGAGTGGGCGTACGACGCCGCCGCCCGCGCCGACCGCCAACTCGCGGCCGTGCAGAGGGTGATCGAGGACCCGGCCACCGCGGTCGCCGTCGTCGTCGAACCCGGCGCCCGCGCGCAGGAGGTGCTGCGCACCGCGCGTACCGGGCTGGCGCTGTTCGGGCACCGGCTCGCCGCGGTCGTCGCCAACCGGCTGCTGCCGACCGGCTCGGCCGACGCGTTCCTGGCGGGGCTGTCCGGGCAGCAGCAGGCCGAACTCAAGGCGCTGGGCGAGGCGTGTGCCGCCGACGGGGTGCCGCTGGTCGAACTGCCGCACCTCGGGCGGGCGCCGGGCTCCCCCGCCGACCTCGCGGAGCTCTCCGCGGTGCCCCTGTCCGGCGGGCCCGCGCGGCCCGCCGAGCCCTGGGAGGTGCGGGACCTCCTCGGCAGCGAGGGGCACTTCCTGTGGGTGCTCCCCCTGCCGGGGGCGCAGCGCGACGGGCTCGACCTCGTCCGGCGCGGGGACGAACTCGTCGTGGACGCCGGCGGTTTCCGCCGGATTCTCCCGCTCCCCTCCGCGCTGCGCCGCTGCACCGTCCAGGGCGCCGCCCTCCGCGACGGCGCCCTCCACGTCCGCTTCACCCCCGACCCCGCGGTCTGGCCCCACTGACCCTTTCCGGGGCGCCCTTGCCGGGCTGCGGAGGATCGCCCTCGGCGCGCGCCGGGCCGTCCTCAGGAGGTGCCGGCCGCCGACCCGGGGCTCAGCCCCTCGATCGCGAGGCGCAGCAGGCGCGCGGCCTGCGCGGCCGGGTCGCGGTGGTGTTCGGTGGCCAGCGCGATGCCGACCGCGAGGGTGACCACGTCGTGCGGGGTGACATCCGGCCGGACCACCGCGTCGCGGGCCGCAGGCCCGAGCAGCAGCGCGGCCGCCGCTTCGAGGTCGCCGCCGCAGGAGTGCCCGTCGGGCGCGTCGGCGGGCACATCCGTGGGCGGCTCGTAGGTGAGCGCGTCGGCGAGTCCGCGGGCGGAGACGGCGTAGTCCACCAGCGCGCGGACCCACTCCAGGAGCGCGGCACGGCTGTCGCCGGCTCCGGCCAGCCGGCCGGCGCGCTCGCACAGGTGGCCGACGCGTTCCCGGAACACGGCCGCCAGCAGCGCCTGGCGGGTCGGGAAGTGGCGGCGCACGGTGGCGGAGCCGACGCCCGCGGTGCGTGCGATCTGCTCCAGCGAGGCGTCCGCCCCCCGAGCGGCGACCTCGGCCTCGGCGACGGCGAGGATGCGCTGGTAGTTGCGCCGCGCGTCCGCGCGCTGACCGGTCATGACGTCCTCACTTGATAAACGGCGGGGCCCGCCATATCTTAGCCGACACAGAAACGGCGGACCCCGCCGTTTTGCTGTCCGGCCCCGTGAGGAGCAAGAACCATGACCGCAGACGACCTGCCCGTACTGGTCACCGGTGCCACCGGCCACCAAGGCGGCCACACCGCCCGCGCCCTGCTGGCCGCCGGCACGCCGGTCCGCGCGCTCGTCCGCGACCCGGACACCGCCGCCGCCCGGGCCGTCCGCGCGCTGGGGGCGGAGCTGGTGACGGCCGACCTGTCCGTCCGGTCCTCGCTGGACGCCGCCGTCGACGGGGTCCGGGCGGTCTTCTCCGTGCAGATGCCGCCGATGACCGAGACCAGCGTCGACTTCGCCGCGGAGCTGGCGCAGGCCGGCCACCTCATCGACGCGGCACGCGCCGCGGGCGTACGGCAGTTCGTGCAGTCCTCGACCAGCGGGGTCGGCGAGCACACCCGCGCGCCCGGCTGGGCGGAGGGCCGATGGGCCGCGATGGCGGGCTACTTCGAGACCAAGCAGGAGATCCTGGAGCGGGTGCGGGGCGCCGGCTTCGCGCGGTGGACGGTGGTCAAGCCGGCGTTCTTCATGGAGAACCTGCCCAAGCTGGCGCCCCGCGGCCTGGCCGGCGGCCTGTTGACGGTGCTGCGGCCCGAGACCGAGGTGCCGCTCGTGGCGGGCGCGGACATCGCGGCGGCCGTCGCCCACGCCATCGCCGACCCCGACCGGTTCCACCAGGTCGAGTTGGAACTCGCCGGCGACCGGCTCACCATGACGCAGATCGCGCGCACGCTGTCCGCCGTGTCGGGGGTGCCGGTCACCGCGCCGACGATGACCGTGGCGGAGGCCCTCGCGGCGGGCATGCCGTCCTGGGGCGCCGGACACATCTGGACCGACCAGGTGGGCCAGCCGGCCCGCCCGGAGTTCGCGCGGGCGCTGGGCATCCCCCTGACCACCTTCGCCGAGTGGGCCCGCACCCATGTCCTCCAGTTCACCCGGGTCGAGGACGCTGCGGGCCGCGCCGGCTAGGCAGCACGCGCCACCACGCCACCCGGCGGCCGGGCCGGGAGGCCGGGCCGCCGGGTGGCGTGGTGGTATGGGGTTTTCACCGCTGGGAACCGTCGCCGGCGGGCAGTTCCGTGATGTAGCGCCAGGTTCCCTTGTCGACGCCGGTAGCGGCGGGGTATCCGGTGAGCTGGTCCACGATGAGCCAGTCGCGGGCTCGCTGGGCGCCGGCGATGTCGGCGAGCACCAGCACGTCGTTCCCGTCGTGGATGTTGCGGAAGACCCTCGAGTTGGTCACGCCGCCGGAGACGCGGCTGGTCTCCATGTACTGGAAGAGTCCGTGCCAGGTGCCGTAGTCGGAGAGCTGGAAGCGGACCAGGACGTTCATCGGGCCCTCGGTGGCGAGGGCGATGTCGGCGTCGACGCCGAGGTAGAAGGTGGGGGCGCCGACCTGTCCCTGCTCCGGGACGGTCGTCTTCCAACCGCCGTGGGCCCACTGCCGGGCCTCCTCCGCGCCGGCGGCGTCGACCAGGACCAGCAGGCTGTCGTCGTCGATGTTGCGGAACAGGGTGGTACCGGAGATTCCCGCCGGGGCACCGTCCTGCGGGGCGGCGTCGAAGCGGGCCCGCCAGGCGGTGTAGTCGGGGACGGTGATGTGGGCGACGAGGTTCTCACGGGCCTGCGGGACGTTCAGCATCGCCTGTACCGCCCGCTCGGCCTGCTCGGCGTTCGGCTTCGGCGCGTCGGTCGCGGGGGCGTCGGTGTTCGTGTCGGTGGTCATGTCGGTTTGCTCTTCTCTGTTTTCGTAACTGCTGTGCGTGGTCCGGGAGGACACGTGGTGTGTGCCCTGTGGTGGGTGGGGTGGGCGTCTCGCGACGTGGGGGCGGGTGGTCAGGAGACGGTGCCGACGGGGCCGCCGTCGGGGTCGGGGATGAAGCGGGGGCGGCGGGCGGGGTTGAGCCGGACCGCCTCGTCGAAGGTGTCGCGCTCCCAGTCCTTGGCCCAGCGCGCGTCGCGGTCGGACAGTTCGCCGGTGGCCAGGCCGGCGGTCAGGCGCAGGCCGTACGGGGTGTCGTCGTGCGCGGGGAGGATGAGGAGGTCCGGGATGGCGCGGCGCAGCCACTGGATGCGGCGGATCGAGTCGACGTAGTGGTCTTCGCTGCCGAGTTGGATGGCGCGCAGGTCCTCGACGGCGAGGTGGCGGATCGTGTACATGGCGTCGCCGGTGAGCAGGTAGCGGTGGTCGACGAGGACGCTGGTGCTGCCGGGGCTGTGTCCGGGGGTGGGCAGGGCGATGACGCTGCCGTCGCCGAACAGGTCGGCCGAGGTGTCGAAGCCGCCGAGGGCGGGGCCGGTGAACTGGATGGGCCGCCAGTCGGTGATCGCCTTGATGGAAGGGGGAAAGGCCAGGGGTATCAGGCCGAGTGCCTTCTCCTCGCGTGCGGCGTACTCGTTCGCGCCCAGGTATACGGGTGCGTGGGCGAGGAGGTTGAGGCCGCCGACGTGGTCTTCGTGGAAGTGGGTGATGATCACGGCGCTGATGTCCCGCGGTGTGTGGCCGAGGCGGGCGAGTTGCGCGGTGAGGGTCTGGTCGGCCGGGAGGTCGTACTCGTCGTCGTCCATGACGTGTTCCATGATCGAGCCGCGGTAGTACTCGATGTGTTCGGTCTGCTCGGGGCTGATGCCGGTGTCGACGAGTATCGGGCCGATGCCGGGGTGTTCCAGCAGGTAGGCGTGGATCGGTACCCAGATGAAGTGGTCCTTGTCGGTGACGAATTCGTCGAGGTCGGCGCCGGCCAGGCCGCCGTGGAACTGCCCGAACGGGACTTTGGTGCGGCCGATGCGCAGGGGGTGGATCTTCATGGCATGCCTTCCGCTCTTCGTTGGAACGAGTCCGTTCCGTCGCAACGAAGCTAACACCCCCGACGGATGGAACGCAACCGTTCCGTCGCGATACCGTGGGGGCATGACCACCAGGCGCACACCCCCACCCCGCACCACCTCGCCCCCGACTCCCGAGCGCGGTCCGCGTACGCGCGACGTACCCGGGGACGCGCAGGCCGGGGGCGGGCCGAAAGACCGCAGACCTGCGGGAGCGGCGGTGTTCCAGGAGGCGGTGACCACCGCTATCACCGGCGCGATGTTCGACCAGCTGGCCGAGACGGGCTACGCGCGGATGTCGATGGACGCCGTGGCGCGCCGGGCCGGCGTGGGCAAGGCGGCGGTCTACCGCCGCTGGCCGTCCAAGCAGGCCATGCTGGTCGACGTGGTGGGGGCGGTCATGCGGGACAACCTGCCGCGGGTGCCGGACACCGGGTCGCTGGCCGGTGACGTCCACGCGTTCCTCGACGTGATCGTCGCGCAGACCGCCGACCCCCGCGTCCGCCGGATCGTCCTTGACCTCCTGGTCGAGACCACCCGCGCCACCGAGCTCGCCACCGCCCTGCACGCCGTCGTCACCCAGCCGCGCCGCACCGCCGTCGCCGAAGTCCTCACCCGCGCGGTCGACCGGGGCGAACTCTCCGCGGACCTCGACCGCGAACTCGGCCTCGACCTGCTCATCTCACCCTTGCTCACACGCCTGTTCGCAACCGCCGACCGCATCGACGAGGACTACCTCCCCCACCTGACCACCGCGATCGTCAGCGCCCTCACCGCCCTGTGACCGCCGGCGCCACCGCACCGGGGGCGCCGGGTGGGAATGCGCCGGGACGGCGCCGTCCGGCGCCGCCCCGGCGGAAGGTGCTTTCCCCGGCGGGCGCGACGGCGAGGGCACCGTGGACGAGTTCGCCCACGGCCACGGCATGCGCGGTCGAGCTAGAGGAGGGACTGGAGGCGGGACGCCAGGAGGTCCCAGGTCCAGGTGTCGTGGACCCAGGCGCGGCCCCGGGCACCCATGGCGCCGCGCAGTTCGGGGTCGCGCAGGAGCGCGAGGATGCGGGAGGCGGCCTGCTCGGGGGAACCCCCGGGCACGACGTACCCGGTCTCGCCGTCGAGGACGGCGTCGGGCGCGCCCCCGGAGTCGCCGGCGACGACCGGCAGGCCCATCGCGGACGCCTCCAGGTAGACGATGCCGAGCCCTTCGACGTCGAGCCCGCCCCGCCGGGTCCGGCACGGCATCGCGAAGACGTCGCCGGCCCCGAAGTGCGCGGGGAGTTCGGCCCAGGGCACGCTGCCGGTGAAGCGGACGGCCGCGGCGACCCCGGTCCGGGCCGCGAGCTTCTCCAGGTCGCCGCGGTAGGGCCCGCCGCCGACGAGGAGGAGGACCGCGTCGGGCACCTCCCGCAGGATGCGGGGCATCGCCAGGATCAGCGTGTCCTGCCCCTTGCGGGGCACCAGCCGGGACACGCAGACGACGACCGGCCGGTCCGCGAGCCCGAGCCGGGCCCGCAGCACCGAGCCGTCGGGACTGGGGTGGAAGACCTTCTCGTCGACGCCGGGCGGCAGTTGGACCATCCGCGCAGCCGCCTCGGGGGTGAGCGCGGCCGCGATCCGGGACCGCGAGTACTCCCCGAGGTAGGTCAGCGTGTCGGTGCCCTCGCCGATCCGGCGCAGCAGTCGGCGGCTGGCGGGCAGCTGCGCCCAGGCGGCTTCGTGGCCGTGGGTGGTGCCGACGAGCCGGCGGGCGCCGGCCCTGCGCAGGGCGGGCGCCATGAGGCCGAGCGGGGCGGCCGCCCCGAACCACACCGACGAGCAGCCGTGTTCGCGCAGGAGCTGGACCGCGCGCCGGGTGACCCGGGGGGTCGGCACCATCATCTTCGTCCGGTCCCGCACGACCGTGAAGGGCTGCTCGGCGTCGAAGCGGGCGACCTCGCGCCCGTCCCGCCAGGTGGAGGCGTACACCACGACCTGCTCGGGGTCCATCCGCAGCGCCATGCTGTGCACGAACGCCTGGATGCCGCCGGGCCGCGGCGGGAAGTCGTTGGTGACGACGAGGGTCTTTTCCATCGCTGCCGACAGTACCGCCTCACTGTGCCGGCGGGTGCGCGGCGGCCCAGGCGCGGGCGGCCGCGATGCGTTCGGCGGCCGTCGGGTGGCTGCCGAGGAGCGCGTGCGCGAGCCGGGGCGGCGCCGGGTCGGCCACGTTGGCCACGGTCAGCCGGCGCTGCATGGCGACGAAGGTCGCCGGGTCGGCGGTGGTGTCCAGGGCGTGCCGGTCGGCGCGGCGCTCGACCCGGCGGCTGAGGGCGGCGGTGAGCGGACCGCCGAGGGTGCCGCCGACCGCGGCCGCGGCCGCCAGCAGCCAGCCCGAGCGCGGGTCGGCGAAGTGCCGTACCCCGGCGGCGTGCAGCAGCGGCGCCCAGCTGACGACGGCGGCCAGCACGCACACCCCGGCCGCGGCGCCGAGCGCGCCCAGCGCGGTGCCGCGGGCCACGTCGCGGTGGACGACATGGCCGAGTTCGTGGGCGACGACGAGTTCCACCTCGCGCGGGTCGGCGGTCTCCAGCAGGGTGTCGTAGACGACGATGCGGCGGGTGCCGCCGAGCCCGGAGACGTACGCGTTGAGCGCGGTCGTCCGGCGGGAGGCGTCGGCGACGAGCACGTCCTTCACGGCGACGCCGTCCCGGGCGGCCAGCGCCAGCAGGTCGGTGCGCAGGGCGCCGGGCGCCATGGGCGTGAAGCGGTTGAAGAGCGGCTCGAAGACCAGCGGGGCGAGGAAGGACAGCAGCACCGTCAGCGCGGCCGCGCCGAGCGCCGCCCACGCCCACCACCAGCGGGTCGCGCCGGCGAGCGCGTAGACCGCGAAGAGCACGCCGAGCGCGAGCGGCAGCGACACCGCCAGCCCGCGAGCCCGGTCCACCGCCCAGCCGCCCCAGCCCTGCGTGACCAGGCCGTAGCGGCGCCGGACCACCCGGCCGCGGGCGGCGAAGGGCAGCCCGGCCGCCTCCCCGAGCACCACCAGCGTCACCGCGGCGCCCGCCACCCGCACCGCCCAGCTCTCCCCGAACGCCGCGACCAGCCGGGCCCCGCCCGAGGTCAGGCCGAGCACCAGCATCAGCGCGAGCGCGACCGCGGACGAGGCCAGCGACAAGGGCAGCACCTGCCGCCGCAGCTCCCGCCCCCGGGCGACCTGCTCGGCGGTGAAGTCGGGCCCCGCGTCGGCGGGTTCGCCGTGCGCGCCGCCCGTGTCCTGTCCGCTCACCCCGGTCACCCCAGCTCCTGTTCCACGTAGGACCGCCACCGCGCGGTGAACTGCGCCGACCCGATGCCGAGCGCGGCCCGCAGGTGCGCGTCGAGCGTGCCACCTTGCGCCACCGCGCGGTAGAACGCCGTCAGCGTCTGCGGCGACCACTGGTCGGCGATCAGCCGGCAGGCCAGCCAGCCGCCCTCGTACGCCTGCGCGAGGTCCTTCGCGTCGGAGCGGAAGTCCGCGGCGGTGGGGAGCGCGGCGGGCGTACGGCCGGCCCCGACGTCGGCGGCCAGCTCCGGCGCGATCTCCCGCGCGGTGCGGCCCGAGTCGCGGTAGGCCACCCAGTCCGCGACGCCCTCCGACAGCCACAGCGGGGTGGACGCGGTCGTGGACAGCCGGGTGGCGACGTGCGTCGTCTCATGGGTGAGCACCACCTGCCGCCCGAACGCGGACAGTTCGCCGAACGCCGCCGGGTTGAGGACCACCCGGTCCGCGGGCGCCGCCGCGTTCCCGCCGCCCTCGCCGGTCGTGACCGCCGCGATGTCCCGGTAGTCCGCCGGGTCGGCCGACAGCAGCGCCGCCATCTGGTCCAGCGTCGAGGGCGCCTCCACCACCACGTTTCCGGGCCAGCCCGACCCGAAGGCGTGCCGCACCTCCGGCACCGCCTGGTCCGCGTCCTCGGCGTACCCGCGCAGCCGCCGCACGTCGCCGAGCCCGAGCACCAGGCTGTGTGCCCCGCGCACCACCCGCACCGGCCCCTGGTCCCAGATCTGCACCGCCGTACGGTGCCCGCTCGCCGCCCCGTCGTCGTCCCCGGCCAGGTACCAGTGCCCCGCGCGCCGCGCCACCGTCAGGTACGCCGTCGAGACCACCGGCCGGCTGTCGTATCCCCGCAGCCGGTACTCCAGCCGCACCTCCACCGCCGTCCGCGCGCTGCCGTCCGCGCTCGGCGGCAGGGCGAACGCGCCGGTCCGCACCACCTCGTACGACCACGCCGCCAGCGGCACGTCGGCGAGGTCGGCGAACACCTTCACCTGGCGTGCCCGGAACCGGGTGGCCTTCGGGTCGATCCCCGCCAGGAACTCCGCACGGTCCCGCTGGACCACCGCGTGCGACCGCTGCGCCAGCAGCATCCGCGCGGCCGCCGCCACCGACTCCCCCGCGCTCGGCTTCGCCGCACCCGACGTGCACCCCGCAACCAGCACCGCCCCGCAGACCCCGGCCGCGATCCCCCGCACCACCCGCGATCCGCGCACCCCGCCAGCCATTCCGCGATCGTATTACCCGCCGACCGCCGGTCCCCCGGCGCCCCGGCCGGTCCGGCGCGCCCTCAGGGCCGGGTGACCGCGGTGATCGGCATCATCCCCACCGGGTCGTAGCGCACCCGCGCACCCGGGTACGGCGCGTGGATGACCCGCCCGCCGCCGACGTACATCGCGACATGGCTGGCGTCGGAGCGGTAGATCACCAGGTCCCCGGGCCGGGCCTGGCTGAGCGGGACGTGCTGCCCCGCGTTCATCTGCTCCTGCGAAGTCCGCGGCAGCGCCACCCCCGCCTGCGCGTACGCGTACTGCATCAGCCCGGAGCAGTCGAACGAGCCGGGCCCGGTGGCGCCCCACACGTACGGCGCGCCGAGCATCCGGCGGGCCGCGGCGACCGCGAGCGCGGCCCGCCCGGAGGACGCCGGCAGGTCCAGCAGAGGCGGCAGCGCCTGGTCCCGGGAGGCGCGCACCGAGCCGTCGCCGTCGCGGTAGGCGGCCTGCGCGGACGCGGGCATCGAGTGGAGCACGGTCCGGGCGGTGGCCAGCGCCTGCTGGACGCCGGCCTTGCGGCGCTGGAGCTGCTCGGTGGTGCTCCGCAGCTCCGCGAGCTTGCCGGCCGCCTGGTCCCGCTCCTGCCGCAGCACCCGCTGCGCCTCCTGGAGTTCGGCCAGCTGAGCGGCCTGCCGGGCGCCGAGCCGGTCGATCGCGGCTGCCTGGTCGAGGTACTGGCCGGGCCGGTCGGACAGCAGCAGCGCCAGCGTCGGGTCCACCGCGCCGTCGCGGTACTGCGCGGCGGCGACCGCGCCGAGGTCGTCGCGCAGCGCGTTGACCCGCTGCTGGCCGCGCGCGGCCCGGTCCTGGAGGTCGGCCACCTCGCCGCGCAGCCGCTGGGCGGTCTCCTGGGCGGCGTCGTACTTCTGGGTGTCCTGCTCGGCCTGCTGGTAGAGGCGGTCGAGTTGGGTCGCGGCGTCCGGGGCCGCCCCGCCGGCGGGGTCGGCCGACGCGAACTGGGCGGCGCCGCCCGACAGCGCTGCCGCGGCCGCCGCCGACAGCACGGTGACCCTGGAGGTGCGAAGCCCCGGTTTCGGGGTGCGTCGATGAGAAGCCACGAACGCTGACAGTAATCGCGTCGTGGCGCACCGTTCAAAGATCGCCGGCGGCCGTCCGGTGCGTCGCGCGCGTGAACCGCAGGTCACGCGCCCGCCGCCCGCCCCCTCGGCAAGGTGTTCATCACCCGTCCGCCGTACGGGAGTCGGGCGCGTCGCGGGGCTCGCGGAGCTCCCGGGCCGAAGAGGCGAGCGGCCGACTCCGGGGTACGGAGCGGCCGCTCGGTTGCTGCGAGGTGGTGCGGTGCGTCAGATCCGCACGCCGAACTCGAAGGGCATGTCGCTCATCGCCTCGTAGCGCACGACCGCGCCCGGCTTCGGAGCGTGCAGCACCATGCCGTTGCCCGCGTAGAGCCCGACGTGGTGGAAGTCGCCGTAGAAGATGACCAGGTCGCCGACTTCGAGCTGCGAGGCGCTGTAGATCCGGGTGCCGGCGTTCGCCTGCTCCTCGGAGGTGCGGGGTATGGAGGCCCCGGCCTGGGCGTAGGCCCAGGAGGTCAGGCCCGAGCAGTCGAACTGGCTGGGCCCGGTGGCGCCGTAGTAGTAAGGGTCGCCGATCCTGGTCTTGGCGGCGTCGAACGCGGCCTGCGCGAGGGCGCTGGCGGCCTTGGCGTTGCCGAGGTCCACCCGGGAGCTGGCCCGGCTGGCGGCGGCCGCGTCCTGGGCCGCGATCTGCGCGCGCTGGGCGGCGGTCAGGCTGTTGAGGACCGTCTGCGCCTTGGCGAGCTTGGTCTGCGCGTCCTTCTTGTTCTTCGCCAGGTCCGCGCGGGTGCTCTGCACCTCCGCGAGCTTCGCGGCGGCCTGGGCCCGCTCCTGGTCCAGTGTCTGCTTCGCGCTCTCCAACTGCTGGAGCGCGCCGGCCTGGAGCGAGGTGATCTGGTCGAGCGAGCTCGCCTGGTCCAGGTAGTCGTCCGGGTTGGAGGACAGGAACAGCTGGAGCGAGGGGTCGATGCCCCCGCTGCGGTACTGCGAGGCCGCGATCGCGCCGATGTTGTCCCGCAGCTTGTTCAGCTTCTCCTGCTGGCGGGCGACCTGGTCCTGGAGGTTGGACGCGTCCTTCTGCAGCGACGTCAGCTTCTCGTTGGCCGCGTCGTACTTCTGCGTGGCCTGCTCGGCCTGGTCGTACAGCGCGTCGACCTTGGACTTGGCGTCCTTGACGGACTCCTTGGCGGGCGCTGCGTTGGCGGCCTGCGAGGACAGCGCGACCGCTGCCGCCGCGGTGGCGGTCAGTACGGTGACGCGCATGCGGCTTGCCGGCTTGGGACGACGGTGGGACGCCACGAAGGCGGTCTCCTTCTTCCTTCAGCCGCCTACCGGTTCACTGGCGGGCGGCCTCCGAGCGTCACCCGGGTTGGATGATCGACTGCGCGGAGGTACGAGCCCCGACCCTAGTGACCGGACTGTGATCGGTTCAAATCCTTGTAGGCAAAATCTCGACCGCATCGCATATTCTTTACGCACCTTGCACATGGGGTGAGGGTCACCGAACGCAGCGTTGACGGTCGTGCGCAAGTGAACACCGGCCACCGCCCGCCGGCCCGGCCCGCGCACCGCGCCACCGCCGAACGGCCGGAAAACGACGGTGAGTTGGCGCTATCAGACCCGGGCGAGCCGCTTGAGCAGCAGCACCGACGCCACCGGGCGGGCCCCGGCTTTCGCCACCCCGTCGGCCACCTCGCGGTCCGCGGAGACCACCACGATCTGCCGCCCGGGCGGCTCGGCCCGCACCAGCCGCCGGATCAACTCATCAGCGGTCTCACCGGCCTTGGAGAACAGCACCCGCACCCCGCGCGGCGGCGCGAGCAGCACCGGCATGTCCAGGTCGGCGCCGTCGAAGACGCAGGTGACCTCCGCGCCGCTCTGCGCGGCCAGCGCCGCCAGGCCCCCCAGCAGCCGCAGCCGCTGCTTCTCCAACGGCAGCGCCGGATAACCGGTCTTGGTGACGTTGTAGCCGTCGACGACCAGGTGCGCCTGCGGCAGCGCGAGGAGCTGGTCCAGCAGCGCCGGGTCGGTGTCCGACAGCGCCCTGGTGGCGATGTCGCGCGCGCTGAACGCCCCGGGCGCCACCGCGTCCACGGTGTCGGCCGGCCGCACCCCGAGGGTGTCGCGCGGCGGCAGCGCCAACTCGCGGCGCAGCCCGGCCGCCGCGTCCAGCACCGTGTCCAGCAGCAGCCGCAGCCGGACCTCCTCCACGCTGCGGCCCTCGCGCACCGCGCGCCGCCCGGCCTCCACGGCCGCCTCGGCCTCGGTGAGCTTCGTCCGCAGCCGGCGGGCCTCGCTCTCGGCCGCGGCGCGCTCGCGCGCGGCGGCCGCCCGGACCTCGTCCAGTTCGGCCTGGAGCTTGCGCTGCGCGGACTCCGCCCGCTTCACGTCGCTGTGCGCGGCGCGCAGCTTGCGGTGCAGCGCGTCGCCCTCCTTGCGTACGGCGTCCAGCTCGCCGCGGGCGCGGGCCGCGTCCGCGCGGACCTGCGCCTGGAGCGCGGCCACCTCCTCGCGCAGCCGGGCGAGTTCGCGCACCGCCTCCTCGTCGGCCCGCTCGGCGTCGGCCCGTTGGACCTCCTCGCCCGCGGTCGCCACGAGCTTGGCCCAGCCCTCCGGGCGCAGCAGGTACGCCGCCGCCGCCACGTCCAGCGGATCGGCGGCCGGCGGCGCGGTGCCGGCGTCGAGCGCGCCGGTCAGCTCCGGCTGCGCCTCGCGCAGCCGCCCGGCGACCTTCTGCCGGAACGCGGCGTCGGACTCCAGGGCGGCGGCCAGCGCGGTCCCGGCGTACTTCACGCGGCGGGTGGGGGTGAAACGGGCGTACGGGCGCAGGGACACCGGCAGTTCGGGGAAGGTGAACCCGCCGAACGCGTCGGCGGCGATGGCGACCACCCGGTGGCGCACGCCCTCGGGCAGCGGCCGGTCGAGCGTCGGCTCGCCGGGACCCGGCGCGAGCTCCTCGTCGGGCAGCGGTCGGCCGCCGTTACCATCCACCAGTCACTCCCTGTCGGGTTCCTCGGCGCCCTCCCGGCCTCCTTCGATCCCTCCGGCCGTCGCCTGCTGCTTCCATTGTCCCCGCAACAGGACTCAACCCTGTGCGGGACCGTCCGTCACGTCCTTGCCGGGCCGGTCCACCAGTTCGATCTGGTCGACCGCGTTGCACCACCGGCAGCGCACGGACTCCACGGTCTCGCTGAGCACCTCGGTCTCCTCGGTGCGCGGCTCGCCGCCCAGGTCGAGGTGGACGTACTCGACCACCCGGGTCGAACGGGTGACGTCGAACCTCGTCAGGTTGCCGCACAGGGTGCAGCGCCACCTGGTGGTCGCGGTCGGCAGGGGAACCGTCATCGGCTCGGGCACCTCTCTCGTCTCGGTGCGTCCACGGGGGCGGACCTCGGCTCACCCCTACCCATCAGGACGGGCGTGTGTGCCCCGGTCACCCTACGGCCTTGGAGGCACGGCGCGCTGCGGCGAGGCGTTCCCTGCCGGTTGGTCCGCTTCCGTCATGATCGGTGCATGGTCATCCCGGTGTACGACAAGAACCCGGTCCGCCGCCGTCCGGTCGTGACCTACGCGCTCATCGCCCTGTGCACCGCGGTCTTCCTGGCCGGCCCGGTCTCCGGCTTCGTCCGCCTCTACGGCAGCGGTCACGCGCTCCAGTGCGCGCAGGCGGTGTACTTCGACCGCTGGGGGGTGATCCCCAGCGAGCTGTTCCACGGCCGCACCCCGGTCGCGCAACTCGACCTGCCCGCGGGCTGCCGCACCCCGGGCGCCTTCCCGAAGGTGCCGTTCCTGTCGGTGCTGACCTCGATGTTCGTGCACGGCGGCTGGCTGCACCTGATCGGCAACATGCTCTTCCTCTACGTCTTCGGGGACAACGTGGAAAGCCGCATGGGCCGGGTGCGCTTCGCGCTGTTCTACCTCGCGGCGGGCTACCTCGCCGCCTACGGGTTCGCCTTCGCCAACAGCGGGGACACCCAGAGCCTGGTCGGCGCGTCGGGGGCGATCTCCGGGGCCCTGGGCGCCTACCTCTACCTCTATCCCAGGGCCCGGGTGACCAGCCTGTTCCCGTTCCTGTTCTTCGTGCCGCTGCGCTTCCCGGCGTGGGTGGTGCTCGGCTTCTGGTTCGTGCTCCAGTGGCTGGCCGCGCAGACCGCGCAGGGCGGGCCCGGCGTCGCCTACCTCGCGCACGTGGTCGGTTTCGCCTTCGGCTTCCTGTGCGCATGGGTCTGCTACCGGCCACGGCGTAAGGTGAGCGTCGTCATCGCACCCACCCGAGGAGACGTCCAGCCGTGATCACCGCGATCGTGCTCATCAAGACCTCAGTGGACCAGATCCCCGAGATCGCCGAGTCGATCGCCGCTCTGGAGCACGTCAGCGAGGTGTACTCGGTGACCGGGACCTACGACCTGGTCGCCCTGGTGCGGGTCGCCCGCCACGACGACCTCGCCGACATCATCCCCGGGCGCATCTCCAAGATCCCGGGTGTCGAGGTGACCGACACGCACGTGGCGTTCCGGACGTACTCCCAGCACGACCTGGAGGCCGCGTTCTCCATCGGGCTGGACTCCTAGCCGCCCGTACTCCTGGCTGCCCGTACTCCTGGCCGCCCGCGCCTTCGTGGAGCGCGCCGTCCGTCAGCGGACGGGGACGCAGCGGCCCGCCTCGGTGCGGTAGCTCCATGCGGCGCCCTCGCGGACGAGGGTGCCGACGGCCCCGAGGAAGCGGTCGATGTGCTCCTGGGGGGTGCCCGCGCCGAAGCTGACCCGGACGGCGTTCAGGGAGCGCTCACCGGGCTCGGCGTCGGGGGCGCCGCACTCCCCCGGCTCGTCCGGCTCCGTGTCCAGGAGGGTCCGCACCAGCGGGTGCGCGCAGAACAGCCCGTCCCGTACACCGATCCCGTACTCCGCCGAGAGCGCCGCAGCGAAGTGCGAGGAGTTCCAGCCGCGCACGACGAAGGAGAGCACGCCGACCCGGGCCGAGCCGGACCCGAACAGCGAGAGCACCCGCACCTCGGGGAAGGCGGCGAGGCCGTCCCGCAGCCGGGCGAGCAGTTCACGCTCACGGGTGACAAGGGTGTCGAAGCCCGCCTCGGTGAGCGCCTTGCACGCCGACGCGATGGCGTAGGCGCCGATCACGTTCGGCGAGCCGGCCTCGTGCCGGGCGGTGCCGGAGTGCCACTCCACGGACAGCTCGTCACCGGAGCGGGCGACCTTGCGGGTGGCGCCGCCCCCGGCGAGGTACGGCTCGGCGTCCCGCAGCCAGTCGGCCCGCCCGGCGAGCACCCCGGCGCCGAACGGCGCGTACAGCTTGTGCCCGGAGAAGGCCACCCAGTCGACGTCGAGCGCGGTGATGTCCACCGGGTGGTGCGGGGCGAGCTGGGCGGCGTCCAGCACGATCCGGGCGCCGTGCCGGTGTGCGGCGGCCGCCAGTTCGCGCACCGGCCAGATCTCGCCGGTGACGTTGGACGCGCCGGTCACACAGACCAGCTTCGGGCCCTTGGGGGCGCCGTGCAGCGCCACGTCCAGGGACGCGACGGCCTGCTCCGGGGTGCGCGGCGCGGGCAGATACACGACCTGCCCGCCGTCGACGCGCTGCCAGGGCAGCAGGGCCGCGTGGTGCTCGGTGTCGAAGACGTAGACGCGGGTCCCGGCCGGGAGGGCGGCGGCCAGCAGGTTGAGCGAGTCGGTGGTGGAGCGGGTGAAGATCAGCTCGTCGTCCGGGCGGCAGCCCAGGAACTCCGCGACGGTCTCGCGGCTCTGCTCGAACAGGTCGGTCGACAGCTGCGAGAGGTAGCCGGCACCGCGGTGCACGCTGCCGTAGTACGGCGCGTAGGCAGCGACGTCGTCCCACACCCGCTGGAGCGCGGGGGCGCTCGCGGCGTAGTCGAGCGCGGCGTACCCCACTTCCCCACCGGTGACGAGCGGCACCCGCACGTCCCGGCCGAGCACGGGCAGCGGGGCGGACGTACAGGTGGGGCAGTCGGCGTCGGCGCCTTCGCTGATGGCGGTGGCGGTGGCGGCGACCCCGACCGTGCTCTTGGCGGTGCTGGTGGTGCTGGTGCGGGCGGCGGAGGTGGCGGCGGTGGTCAAGGCGAACTCCCGGCGGAAGGCAGGCGAAAGCACCACGAAGCGGCGGCCGGGAACGGCCGCGCGGACGGCGCGGTGCAGAGGTGATCGGGCGGAATTGCTGGTGGCAGAACCGGGGCCGACAGGCCCTAACGCATTCGCTTGCTCATGAAAGAACTCCCCAGTCCGGCTTGCTGTGAGCCTCGCTGCATCACAGCCTGGTCATCACCCGGGGCACCCCGCCTCGGACGGAGGGTTGCCGGACAGCGAGCCGGGGCCTTTGCGCTGTCACTCGTGACCTGGGACAAGATTGTGCCATACGGCGGCGCGGGCGCAAGACCCCGTCCGGAAAGTGGACGGCGCCGTGCGCCCGCGCCTCTTCGCTACGCCCGGGTCGCCGCCACCCAGCGCTCCAGGACGCCCTCGGCCGCGCCCGAGTCGATCGACTCCGCCGCCCGGACCAGGCCGGCGCTGATCCGCTCCTCCAGGGTGCCGCCGCCGGTGACCCCCAACGCGGTCAGCGTCGCCGCGGAGTTGAGCAGCACCGCGTCCCGCACCGGCCCGCGCTCACCGGCGAGCAGCCGCCGGGCCACCTCCGCGTTGTACCCGGCCTCGCCGCCGCGCAGCGCCTCCACCGGCACCAGCTCCAGGCCGACGTCCCGCGGGTCGAACCCGGTGTGCTCCACCTTGCCGTCCTTGACCACCCACACCTGCGAGGTCGCGGTAGTGGTCAGCTCGTCCAACCCGTCGTCACCGCGGAACACCAGCGCCGACGAACCGCGTTCGGCGAGCACCCCGGCGAGGATCGGCGCCATCCGCAGGTCCGCGACGCCGGTCGCCTGCGCCCGCACCCGCGCCGGGTTGGTCAGCGGGCCAAGGAAGTTGAAGGGCGTCGCCACCCCCAACTCGCTGCGCGCGGCGGCCACATGGCGCAGCGCCGGGTGGAACCGGACCGCGAAGCAGAAGGTGATGCCCACCTCCACGGCGACCTCCGCGACGCGCCGCGCGGGCAGGTCGAGGTTCACGCCGAGCGCGGCCAGCACGTCGGACGCGCCGCTCTTGGAGGACGCGGACCTGCTGCCGTGCTTCACCACCCGCGCGCCGGTACCGGCCACCACGATCGCCGACATCGTGGAGATGTTCACGGAGTTCGACCGGTCGCCGCCGGTGCCGACCACGTCCACGGTCGGGCCGGGCACCTCGATCGTCGTCGCGTGCGCGTACATCGCCTCGACCAGCCCGGCGATCTCCGCGACCGTCTCGCCCTTGCTGCGCAGCGCCACCGCGAAGCCGGCGATCTGCGCGTCGGTGGCCTCGCCGCTCATGATCGAGTCCATCGCCCACGCGGTCTCCGCGGAGCTGAGGTCGTCGCGGCGGATCAGGGCGCCCAGGATGTCCGGCCACGAGCGCGCGGCCCCGGGTACGCCTCCGGCGGGGTGCACAACGCTCATGGCTTCACGCTCCATGTTCCTAGGGCGGTACGTCCCCCGCACCCTACCGGTGCACGGCGCCCCCCAGGGGCGCGGGGAACTGCGCGCTCAGCCGTCTGCGGACCGCAGGTCGTCACCGGCCCAGTGGGGCAGTTCCTGTCGTTGCCGGACCACCCGCCGGTGGGTGGCTGGTCGCTCCGTTCTCCCCCAGAGCTGCGCCTGGGCGGTGCCCCCACGCGCCCCTTGCGGCACCCGAAAGCCCGGGCCGGGCACCCTGCTTACGGGTGCCCGGCCCGGGCCGGGGGTGTGGCTGAGGTCAGCGCAGCGATCAGTGACCGTGCCCGCTCGTGATCTCCTCGTACTCCTCCGCCGTCGGCTTCGGGATCTGGCTGTGCTCGCCGTAGAACCCCTGCGACAGCTTCGCCTGGACCTTCGCGATCGGGCTGACCTTGCGGGCCACCCCGTTCTCGTCGGTCTCCGGGCCGAGGTCGATCGGCCGCGGCTGCTCGTGCGCGGTGAGGACGTGCAGCTGCTGCTGGGACAGCGGCTCGTGCACCTCGATGAACTCGCCGTGCGGCAGCCGCTTGATGATGCCGCTCTCCCGCCCGTGCAGCACCTTGTCGCGGTCCCGGCGCTGGAGCCCCAGGCAGATCCGCTTGGTGATCCAGAACGTGATCACCGGAGCCACGAAGAAACTGACCCGGACGAACCAGGTGATCGCGTTGATCGACAAGTGGAAGTGCGTGGCCCACAGGTCGTTGCCGCCACCGATCAGCAGCACGAAGTACTCGGTCAGCCAGGCGACACCGAACCCGGTGCGCACCGGGCGGTTGCGCGGCCGGTCGAGCAGGTGGTGCTCGTTCTTGTCACCGGTGACCCAGGACTCGATGAACGGGTAGACGGCGATCGCCATCATCACCAGCGGGAAGATCAGCAGCGGGATGAAGACGCCGAGCACCAGGGTGTGGCCCCAGGCCCTGATCTCCCAGCCGGGCATCACACGGATCAGGCCCTCGGAGAAGCCCATGTACCAGTCGGGCTGGGCACCGGTGGACACCTGGTCCGGCCGGTAGGGGCCCATCGTCCAGATCGGGTTGATCGTGGCCACCGCGGCGATCGCGGCGATGACACCGAAGACCAGGAAGAAGAAGCCGCCGGCCTTGGCCATGTAGATCGGCATCAGCGGGGCGCCGACGACGTTCTTCTCGGTCTTGCCGGCACCCGGGAACTGGGTGTGCTTGTGGAAGAAGACCAGGATCAGGTGCGCGACCAGCAGACCGGCCATCAGACCCGGCAGCAGCAGGATGTGCACCGAGTAGAAGCGGCCCACGAAGTCGTGGCCGGGGAACTCCCCGCCGAACAGGAACATCGACAGGTAAGTGCCCACGATCGGCACCGACAGGATCGCGCCCTCCATGAACCGCACACCGGTGCCGGACAGCAGGTCGTCCGGGAGCGAGTAGCCGGTGAACCCGGTGAACATGCCCAGGAAGAGCAGCGTCCAGCCGAAGAGCCAGTTCAGCTCGCGCGGCTTGCGGAACGCGCCGGTGAAGAAGACGCGCATCATGTGCACGATCATCGCGGCGATGAAGATCAGCGCGGACCAGTGGTGGATCTGCCGGACCAGCAGACCGCCGCGGACCTCGAAGCTGATGTGCATCGTGGAGGCGTACGCCTCGGACATCTGCACACCGTCGAGCGGCGCGTACGGGCCGTGGTAGACGACCTCGTTCATGCTCGGGTGGAAGAACAGCGTCAGATACACACCCGTGAGGATGAGGATCACGAAGCTGTACAGGCAGATCTCGCCGAGCATGAAGGACCAGTGGTCCGGGAAGATCTTGCGCAGGTTGGACTTGGCCAGCTTGTAGAGCCCGAGCCGGCCGTCGGTCCACTCCGCGACCCGTTCACCGGGGTTCGTCGGCCGACCGCGGCGGGTCGGCGCGTCGTCGGTCATGGTGCTCATGAACGCTCCCAGAATGCCGGGCCGACGGGCTCCTCGAAGTCGCCGAGCGCGATGAGGTTGCCCTCACTGTTGACGCTGATCCGAAGCTGCGGCAGCGGGTGGCCGGCGGGGCCGAAGAGCACACGCGCGCCGTCGGACAGGTCGAACGTCGACTGGTGGCACGGGCACAGCACGTGGTGCGTCTGCTGCTCGTACAGGCTGATCGGGCAGCCGACGTGGGTGCAGATCTTGGAGAACGCGACGATGCCCTCGTGGCTCCACTCGCGCTCGCGCTTGTCCTTGATGTCGTCCGGCTTGAGCCGGATGATCATCAGGGCCGCCTTGGCGAGCTGCTCCTGGTAGTCGTCCTGGCTCTCCTCGAGGCCGTCCGGCGTCGCGAAGGTCAGCGAGCCGACGACGACGTCCTCGGGGCGCAGCGGCTGGTTGGTGTTGTCGTTGATCAGCTGCTTGCCCTTGGCCCACATGGTGTGGTCGAGCTTCTTCTCCGGCAGCGGGCCGAGGTCGCGCAGGATGACCACGCCGGCCAGCGGCACCATGGTGAGCGCGCCCATCATGGTGTTGCGGATCAGCTTGCGGCGGCCGAAGCCGCTCTCCTTCGCGCCGGTGATCCACTGCTGGCGGACGTTCTCCCGCAGCTCGTCGTCGGCGTCGATGCGGTGCCGCTCGTCGACGACCTCCTCGTCCGCCATCAGCGTGCGGGCCCAGTGCACGGCGCCCGCGCCGATGCAGAACAGCGCCACGCCCAGCGTGAGGCCGAGCGAGAAGTTCAGCGCGCTGACGTGCCCGAACGGGAAGATGTAGACGATCTTGTCGACCGGGAAGATCACGAAGCAGGCGATGAACGCGATGGTGCCGAGCATCGACAGCAGGAACAGGCCGGCCACCACCCGCTCGGAGTGCCGGGCCGCCTTCTCGTCGATGTCCTGGCGCCGGTGCTCGTGGGGCGGCAGCCCGGGGTCGGCGAACGGGTCGGCCGTGGCGACGCTGCCGCCGTGGTGGCCGCCCTGCCCGCTCGGCAGGTTCTCTGGCACGGTGTTGTGCGATCCAGTCTCGTCGCTCATGATTTCTTGGCCTTAGTCGTCCGGGCGGCGAGCCAGACCGCGATGCCGAGCAGCGTGCCGAGACCGAAGACCCAGGCGAACAGGCCCTCGGACACCGGGCCGATGGAGCCCAGGGTGAAGCCGCCCGGGTTGGGGCTGTCGGCGCTGTCCACGGCCTTCAGGTACGCGATGATGTTCGCCTTCGCGTCGGACGGCATCGTGCTGTCCGGGAAGGACGGCATGTTCTGCGGGCCGGTCTGCATCGCCTCGTAGATGTGCTTGGACGAGACGCTCTTCAGGCTCGGCGCGAACTTGCCGTGCGTCAGCGCACCGCCCTTGCCCACGAAGTTGTGGCACTGCGAGCAGTTGGTGCGGAACAGTTCGCCACCCTTGGCGACGTCGGCGGACGCCGGGCTGTACTGGTCCTTCGTCGGGGTCGACGGGCCGGGGCCGAGCGAGGCGACGTACGCGGCGAGCTGGTCGATCTCGGACTGGCTGTAGGTGTTCTTCTTCTTCTCGACCTGCGCGCCGGGCTGCTTGGCGGGCATGCGGCCGGTGCCGACCTGGAAGTCCACCGCGGACGAGCCGACGCCCACCAGGCTGGGCCCGTTGGTGCTGCCCTGGCCGGAGCTGCCGTGGCAGCTGGCGCAGCCGACGTCGTAGAGCTTCTTGCCCTGCTCGATGGCGAGGGAGGACTGCGAGGTGTCAGCCTGCGCCTTGGGCGCCGGCGCGAGCGCGGCGTACAGCCCCCCGGTGGCCGCGAGCGCGAAGAGTAGGACGACAAGCGCCGCCATCGGATGGCGCCGTCGTACGGAGAGCTTTTTCACGGATTACCCCGGTGTCAGGATCTCTTGTGTCGATGCTTCTGGCGGTGCCGTCGGCGGGGCGCGTCCTCCGTCCGGAGTACGGCGCGGGCGCCGGCCGGCGCGGTACCGGCTACTTGATCAGGTAGATCGTGGCGAACAGGCCGATCCAGACGACATCGACGAAGTGCCAGTAGTAGGACACGACGATGGCTGCGGTGGCCTGCTGATGGGTGAACCGTTTGGCCGCGTAGGTACGGCCCAGCACCATCAGGAACGCGATCAGACCACCCGTCACATGCAGTCCGTGGAACCCGGTCGTCAGGTAGAACACCGAGCCGTACGGGTCGGAGCTGAGCGAGATCCCGTCCTTCTTGACCAGGTTGGTGTACTCGAAGATCTGCCCGCCGATGAAGATCGCGCCCATCACGAACGTCACGATGAACCAGGAGCGCAGCTTCTTCACGTCGCCGCGCTCGGCGGCGAAGACGCCCATCTGGCACGTGAAGGAGGAGAGCACGAGGATCGTCGTGTTCGTCGCGGAGAACGGCACGTTCAGCGCGTCGGCGTGTGCCTTCCAGAAGGTCTCACCAGTGACCGACCGAAGGGTGAAGTACATCGCGAAGAGGGCCGCGAAGAACATCAGCTCGGAACTCAGCCAGATGATGGTCCCGACGCTGGTGAGGTTCGGCCGGTTGACCGACGGGTGCGCGTGCCCGGTTTCTACTGCTGTTGCTGTCGCCACGTCCGACATTATGTCGGTCCCTTATCCGGCGCTGACTCCGGGGGTCCCCCTTCGGTGTGTCAAGCCCGCTCGGCGACCCGCACGGCCTAGTTGGGCGTCCTTCGATCGGGCGACCCCTCCTCCGGAACCACCTGGCGGGAGTAGCATCCGAGCCACTTGAGAAATCCTTCACGAGGAGGAGCCACGATGCAGGCGACCGCCACCGTGCTGGTCTACAGCGACGACGCCAACACCCGGGAGCAGGTACGGCTCGCCGTCGGGCGCCGGCCCTCCGCCGACCTCCCCCCGGTGCAGTACCTGGAGTGCGCGACACTGCCCGCTGTGCTCAGCGAGTTGGAGCGGGGCGGCGTCGACGTGATGGTGCTCGACGGGGAGGCGAACCCGGCGGGCGGGATGGGCGTGTGCCGCCAGGCGAAGGACGAGGTCTTCCGCTGCCCGCCGGCGCTGGTGCTCATCGGGCGCCCGCAGGACGCCTGGCTGGCCACCTGGAGCCGCGCCGACGCGGCGGTCACCCATCCGGTGGACCCGGTGGCCCTCACCGACGCCCTGACGGTGCTGCTGCGCCGCCGCCTGGAGCCGACGAAGAAGGCCGTCGCCCACCGCTGAGCGCGCGGTGGACGACGGCGTGCGCACCCAAGGCGCGGGCGGCGACTAGGCCGTCTGGGGTGACAGGCGGGCGGGGGTGCCGGCCGGGACGTCGACCGGGGTGGTCTGGTCCTGGCCGGTGCTGCCGCTGTCCCCGGGGCTGCTGCTGGTGCTGCCGCCGGTGCCGGCCGAACCGCCGTTCAGCGCGCTGCCCTTCTGCCACTGGGCCCAGCTGAGGTTCCAGTCGCCGATGCCGTTGTCGAACGCGGTCATCATCGGGCCCTGGCTGTTGACGACCTGCACGATGTCGCCGACCCGGACGTGGTCGAAGAACCACTCCGCGTCGTCGGTGCTCATGCCGGTGCAGCCGTGGCTGACGTTGGCGTACCCCTGGGAGCCGACCGACCACGGCGCGGCGTGCACGTACTCGCCGCTCCATGTCACCCGGGTGGCCCAGTAGACGGGCAGGTCGTACGAGTCCGAGCTGCCGGCGGCGATGCCGACCGTGGAGCTCTTCATCTGGACGAACGACTCCTTGTCCAGCACCACCTTGATGCCGTTGCGGGTGTCGAAGCCGGGCTTGCCGGTGGTGACCGGGAGGGTCCGGACCACCTTGCCGTCGTCCTTGAAGGTCATCTGGTCGCTGGAGGCGTCGGTGAGCGCCTCGATGCGGTCGCCGGTGTGGATGGTGAGCGGCTTGTCCGCGGCGCCGTAGACCTTCTTGGCGATCTGTACGCCGCCGAGGGTGCTGCGCGCGGTGATCGTGGCGTGCGCGGGCCAGTACGTGCTGGGCCGGTAGTGCAGGGTCTTGTCGTCGACCCAGTACCAGGAGCCCTGGGCGGCCTTCGGGCTGCTGACCACCTGGAGGTGGGACTCCACCACCGCACGGGACTTCCGGTCCTTGACAGGGGCGCTCAGCGAGGCGGTGAGGGGCTCTCCGACGCCGTAGGTGCCGGTGTCCGGGCCGAAGGTCACATGGAAGCCGGCCGCGGCGCCGGTGGTGTCGAACTTCAGCGTCTTGCGGCCGGGGTGGCCGCCGGAGTCCTCGGTGCTCACCCGGACGGTGTAGTGCGCGCCGGCGGCGAGCGGGGTGGTGGAGTGCCAGCTCTTGCTGTCGGCGCTGAGCTGGCCGTTGACATAGCGTCCGGTCGAGTCGGTCGCGACCACGTCGGTGATCTGCGAGCCGCCGTTCACGGAGACCTTGAGGGGCTTGGCCGGGTTGGCCTTGCCGCCGTCGGCGGTGCCGAAGGTGACCTTCGCCGCGGCGTCGTGGGGGGAGGATGCCAGCGGGTTGCCGCCGCCGCTGCAGGCGGCGAGGCCTATCGCGAGGGGCGCCGCGAGGATCGCGCGGCGCACGGTTATCAGCCGGCGGGGGCGGGGGCGCTCGGGAAGGTGGTTCATGCGTTCACGCTAAGAACGGCCACCGGAATCCGCGCGGTGGACGCCTGCAAAACGGTGAGGGCGGGCCCCGGCACCGTGGAGGTGCTCCGGGACCCGCCCTGGGTCGGGGGGCGCTCCACGGGGGGACTCA
>NZ_JBYIRM010000024.1:0-131338 GCF_057708105.1 Actinacidiphila sp. bgisy144
TGGGTGTCCTTCGTCGACACCCGCGCGGCCTGCGGGAACGTCGGCATGCCCAGGTCCGTACGGCTCATGACCGGCTCCTTGCCGCGCTGGAGGCGGCTGCTGTGGTGACTGAGGTGGCTGCGGTGGCTGCGGCGGGGGCCGGGGGCGGCGTGAACGGCTCGTCCTCGGTGGACGCGAGGATCTCCGCGATGTGGACGCTGCGCAACGGGGCGCCCTCGCGCCGAAGGATGCCGTCGATGTGCGTCAGGCAGGAGTTGTCCGCGGCGCACAGCACCCCGGCGCCGGTGTCGAGGGCGTGCCGGACCTTGTCCTGGCCCATGGCGACGGACACGTCCGGGTTCTTGACGGCGAAGGTGCCGCCGAAGCCGCAGCACTCCTCGGCGCCCTCCAACTCCCTCAGTTGAAGCCCCTTGACGGCCTGGAGCAGCCTGCGCGGGCGTTCGCCCAGTCCGAGCATGCGCAGGCCGTGGCAGGTGGGATGGTAGGTGACGGTGTGCGGGAAGTACGCGCCCACGTCCGTCACCTGGAGCACATCCACCAGGAACTCGGTGAGTTCCAGCGTGCGGTGCTCCAACGACGCGGCGGCGTCGGCCAGTTCGCTGCCGCGCCCCTCGGCGAGCGCCTTGGCGCCGATCCGCGGGTAGTTGTCGCGCACCATGGCCGCGCACGAGCCGGACGGCGTGACCACGTAGTCGTAGCCGTCGAAGGCGCGGGCCATCCGGCGGACCAGCGGCTCGGTCTCGCGCCGGTAGCCGGTGTTGAACTGCGGCTGGCCGCAGCAGGTCTGGGCCTCGGGGAAGTCCACCTCGACGCCCAGCCGCTCCAGCAGCCTCACGGTGGCCCATCCGGTGTCGGGGTACAGCGCGTCATTGACGCAGGTGACGAAGAGTGCGACCCGCATGCGGCTCCTTCGGGGTATGCGGTGTGCGGTGCGGTGGTCGTGCGGTGCGGTGGTCCACGGCCGCCCCGGGCGGCGGCCGTACGGTACGGCGGGTCCGGTACGCCCGGGGGCCGCGCGGCAACTAGACGCGAACGAAGGGGCGTTGGCGCTCAGCCCAGGCCGACCCGCGCGCCCGCGGCGGCCCAGGCGCGGGGATCGCCGCTCGGCCGGTAGTGCCGCAGATGCTGTGTGTCGGCCACCAGCCGGCGCATGGCGGCATGGTCGGCGACGAGCCCGTGCGCGCGGGCCTGCACCAGGATGTTGCCGAGCGCGGTCGCCTCGGTCGGCCCGGCCACGACCGGCAACCCCGTCGCGTCCGCGGTGAGTTGGCACAGCAGGTCGTTGCGGCTGCCGCCCCCGACCAGGTGCACCACGTCGAGGTCGCGGCCGGACAGCTCGGCCGCGGTGCGCAGCGCCACCCGGTGCGCCAGCGCCAGGCTCTCCAGGATGCAGCGCACCATGGCGCCCTGGTCGTCCGGCGGGCGCTGACCGGTGCGCGCGCAGTACGCGGTGATCCGCGCGGGCATGTCGCCGGGCGCCAGGAACTCCGGCGCGTTCGGGTCGACCAGCGCGGCGAACGGCGGCGCCTCGGCGGCCCGCGCCAGCAGCGGCGCGAGGTCGCTCGGCAGGCCCTCGGCCGCCCAGGTGCGCAGCGTCTCCGACAGCAGCCACAGCCCCATGATGTTGCGCAGGAAGCGGAACGTGCCGTCGATGCCGCGCTCGTTGGTGAAGTTCGCCGCGCGCGACGCCTCGGTGACGACCGGCCGGTCCAGTTCCAGGCCGGCCAGCGACCAGGTGCCGCAGGAGACGTAGCCGAAGCCGGGCCGGTCGGCGGGCACCGCGGCCACCGCGGACGCCGTGTCGTGGGAGGCGACGGTGACCACCGGGGTGCCCTCGGCCAGCCCCGTCGCCCGCACCACCTCGGGCAGCAACTCCCCGGCCACCTCGCCCGGTTGGCGGATCGCCGGGAGCAGCCCCGGCTCGATGCCGAGCCGCCCGAGCAGGTCGGCGGACCAGGTGCCGGTGGCCGCGTCCAGCAGGGCGGTGGTGGAGGCGTTGGTCAGCTCGGCGCCGACCGTGCCGGTCAGCCAGTGCACCATCAGGTCCGGGACCAGCAGCAGCGTACGGGCGGCGGCCAGTTGGGCGCTGCCGCGCGCCGCGCCGAGCTGGAAGACGGTGTTGAACGGCAGGTGCTGCAACCCCGTGACCCGGTACAGCTCCGGCGCGGGCACGCTCCGCCACACCTGGGGCACCGCGGCCTGCGTCCGGTCGTCGCGGTAGTGGTATGGATTGCCCAGCAGCCGGCCGTCGGCGTCCAGCAGGCCGTAGTCCACCGCCCAGGAGTCGACCCCGACTGACGCGACGCCGCCGGCCCGCGCGGCCTCGCGCAGCCCGTCCAGCACCCCCTGGTACAGGCTCAGTACGTCCCAGTGCAGGCTGCCGCCGGCCTGGACCGGGCGGTTGGGGAAGCGGTGCGCCTCGCTCAGGTCGAGGTTGGCCGGGCCGACCCGGCCGACCATGACGCGGCCGCTGGTGGCCCCGAGGTCGGCGGCGGCGAACGCGGACGGGAAGGCGGAGGAGGGGCTGCGGGGCACGGCGGTTACCTCGGTCGGTACGGCTCGGGTGCGGCCAGGGACGGCGTGGCGCCGTACACCGCACGGGAGGTGGCGGGAAGCGGGCGGCGGTAGGGGATGGCGGGCGGCGGTAGGGGGGAGGGAGAAGCGGGCGGCGGGAACGGGCGGCGGTGGCGGAGGTGGATCGGCGGGCGCACCGGCTCCGTGGCCGGTGCGCCCGCCGGGCTCGGGCGCGGCTCAGCGCAGGAACGCCGCCGCGACACCCGCGTCCACCGGCACGTGCAGGCCCGTGGTGTGCGTGAGGTCGCCGCCGGTCAGCGCGAACACCGCGTTGGCCACGTGCTCGGGCAGCACCTCCCGCTTCAGCAGGGTCCGCTGGGCGTAGAACTCGCCGAGCTCGGACTCCTCGACGCCGTAGACCGCGGCGCGCTGCGCGCCCCAGCCGCCCGCGAAGATGCCCGAGCCGCGGACCACACCGTCGGGGTTGATGCCGTTGACGCGGATGCCGTATTCGCCCAACTCGGCGGCCAGCAGGCGCACCTGGTGGGCCTGGTCGGCCTTGGTCGCGGAGTAGGCGATGTTGTTGGGGCCGGCGAACACCGCGTTCTTCGACGCGATGTACACGATGTCGCCGCCCATGCCCTGCTCGGTCATCACGCGGGCGGCCTCACGCGAGACCAGGAACGAGCCGCGCGCCATGATGTCGTGCTGGAGGTCCCAGTCCTTCGCGGTGGTCTCCAGCAGCGGCTTGGAGATCGAGATGCCCGCGTTGTTGACCACCAGGTCCACCCCGCCGAAGGCGAGCAGCGCCTGCGCGAAGGACGCCGCGATCTGCTCCTCGGAGGTCACGTCGACCGTGACCGCGACCGCCTTGTCCGGACCGCCCAACTCCTCGGCGACCGCTGCCGCGTTGGCCTCGTCGAGGTCCGCGACGACCACGCACGCGCCCTCGGCGACCAGCCGGTGCGCGATGGCCTTGCCGATACCCGAGCCGGCGCCGGTGACCAGCGCGATACGGGTGGCCAGCGGCTTGGGCGCGGGCATCCGCCGCAGCTTGGCCTCCTCCAGCTCCCAGTACTCGATGCGGAACTTCTCCGCCTCCTCGATCGGCCGGTACGTCGAGACCGCCTCGGCGCCGCGCATCACGTTGATGGCGTTGACGTAGAACTCGCCCGCCACGCGCGCGGTCTGCTTGTCCTTGCCGTAGGAGAACATGCCGACGCCCGGCACCAGGACGATCGCCGGGTCGGCGCCGCGCATCGCGGGGGAGTCCGGTGCGGCGTGCCGCTCGTAGTAGGCGGCGTACTCCGCCCGGTACGCCGCGTGCAGCTCCTTCAGCCGGGCCTTGACGTCCGCCAGGGGCGCGGTCGGCGGCAGGTCCAGGACCAGCGGGCGGACCTTGGTGCGCAGGAAGTGGTCGGGGCAGGAGGTGCCCAGCGCCGCCAGCCGGGGGTGCTCGGCGCGGGCGAGGAAGTCCAGCACCTCGTCGGTGTCGGTGAAGTGGCCGACCTGCGGCCGGTCGGCGGAGGCCAGGCCGCGCAGCAGCGGCGCGAGTTCGGCCGCGCGGGAGCGCCGCTGCCCGGCCGGCAGCGGCCCGTAGCCGTCCAGCAGCGGGCCGAACGGCTCGGCCTTGCCGCGCTGGGCGAGGAACGTCTCGGCGGTGCGGATGATGTGCAGCGAGTTGCGCTCGCACTCCTCGCTGGTCTCCCCCCACGCGGTGATGCCGTGGCCGCCCAGCACGCAGCCGATCGCCTTGGGGTTCTCCCGCTTCACCGCGGCGATGTCCAGGCCGAGTTGGAAGCCCGGGCGGCGCCAGGGCACCCACACCACGGTGTCGCCGAAGCACTCCTTCGTCAGGGCCTCGCCGTCGGCCGCGCAGGCCAGCGCGATCCCGGAGTCCGGGTGCAGGTGGTCCACATGGGCGGCGTCCACCAGGCCGTGCATCGCGGTGTCGATCGACGGGGCCGCGCCGCCCTTGCCGTGCAGGCAGTAGTCGAACGCGGCGACCATCTCGTCCTCCCGCGCGACCCCCGGGTAGACCTCGGTGAGCGCGCGCAGGCGGTCCAACCGCAGGACGGCCAGGCCCGGTTCGCGCAGCGTGCCGAGGTCGCCGCCGGAGCCCTTGACCCACATCAGCTCGGTGTCGGCGCCGGTCACCGGGTCCGGGGAGGTGCCCTTCGCGGAGGTGTTGCCGCCCGCGTAGTTGGTGTTGCGGGGATCGGCGCCCAGTCGGTTGGAACGCTCGAGGAGTGCGGCTGCCTCGGGAGGGAGGGTCATGACGGTCGTCTTCCTTCGCTGAAGGGCGGGTGGCGTGGCAGGTCGGGCGGAGGGGTCGGGGGAGCGGCTTGGCGCGGGAGCAGCGGGCGCGGGCCGGGCACGGACGTTGCGCACCGCGCCCGGCGGAGGGACTACGCGCCCCAGCCGGCCTGGGTGCCGCCGACGCGCTCCTCGACGATCCGCTGCTGGTAGCCGGTAGCACGGTAGGCCGCCAGCGGGTCGGGGTCGAGCCCCTGCTCCTGGCGCACCTCGGCGAGCAGCGGCCGGACGTCCGTGTTGTACGCGTCCATCAGCACCGCGTTGGCGCCGAGCACGTCGCCCGCCGCCTGGGCGGCACCCAGCGCGTCGAGGTCGACGAGCAGCGCCTTGGCGGTGGCCTCCTGGACGTTCATCACCGAGCGGATGACGGCGGGGATCTTGCCCTCGATGTTGTGGCACTGGTCGAGCAGGAATGCCACCCCCGCCTCGGGCGCGAAGCCGCCGTTCCTGGCGACCTCGTGCAGGATGCGGAAGAGCTGGAACGGGTCGGCCGCGCCCGCCATCAGGTCGTCGTCGGCGTAGAAGCGGGAGTTGAAGTCGAAGCCGCCCAACTTCCCCTGGCGCAGCAGGAAGGCGACGATGAACTCGATGTTGGTGCCCGGCGCGTGGTGGCCGGTGTCCACCACGACCTGCGCCCGCTCGCCGAGGGTGAGGCAGTGCGCGTAGGAGGTGCCCCAGTCCGGCACGTCGGTGGTGTAGAAGGACGGCTCGAACAGCTTGTACTCCAGCAGCAGCCGCTGCTGGTCGCCGAGGCGCGCGTACACCTCGGCGAGCGCTTCGGCCAGCCGGTCCTGGCGGGCGGTGATGTCGTCCTGGCCCGGGTAGTTGGTGCCGTCGGCGAACCACAGCTTCAGGTCGCGCGAACCGGTCGCGTCCATGATGTCGACGCAGGCCAGCAGGTGGTCGATCGCCTTGCGGCGCACCTTCGGGTCCGGGTTGGCGACCGAGCCGAGCCGGTAGGCGTCGTCCTGGAAGACATTGGCGTTCACCGCGCCGAGCCGCAGGCCCCGCTCCTTCGCGTGGCGGGCTAGCGCCGCGTAGTCGTCCACCGCGTCCCACGGGATGTGCAGCGAGACCACCGGGGCCGCCCCGGTGGCCGCGTGCACCTGCGCGGCGTCGTCGAGCTTCTCGAACGGGTCGCGGGGCACGCCCGGTTCGGCGAACACCTTGAACCGGGTGCCGGAGTTGCCGTAGCCCCATGAGGGGGTCTCGATCACCTGCGCCCGCAGCGCCGCTTTCACCGCCGACAGCTCAGGCATGGGCGACCCTCCGTTGACGGTTTGAAATGAATCGATTCACGGCACGAAGATAGGTCCGCCCCGGAGCGCTGTCAAGGTATCGAGTAACCGTTCTACGGCAGGTGGAATCAGCCTCGGGGCGGCCGCATCGCGCCCCGCGCCGAGGCGTGTGGTACACGGGAGAGGCGATTTTCGATGAATCATTTCACGCCCCGGAACGCAAGGGCGGCGCGCCGCCGCCCCGGGCCTCGCCCTGCCTAGCGGCTTGACCCTCACGCGGCGTGAGGGGGCATCGTCGGGGGCGTGGAAGAGCACCTGGGCGCAGGACACCTGACCGTGGGGCGCGTGGCCGAACTGGCCGGCGTGAGCGTGCGGACCCTGCACCACTACGACGAGATCGGCCTGGTGGTCCCCTCGGCGCGGACCGCCGCCGGGTACCGCGCCTACGCGGCCGGTGACGTGGAACGGCTGCGCGAGGTGCTCGCCTACCGGCGGCTGGGCTTCGGACTGCGCGAGATCGCCGATCTCGTCGACGACCCGGCCACCGACGCGGTCGCGCACCTGCGCCGGCTGCGCGGCCTGCTGCTGGAGCAGCGCGACCGCGCCGCGGCCATGGTGACGGCCATCGACCGGGAACTCCAGGCGCGCGCCATGGGCATCGCGACCACACCTGAGGAGCAACTCGAAGTGTTCGGAGCACAGTTGTACGACGTCATCGGGTCCGCCTACCCGGCCACCCGCCGTACCGAGCCGCGCATCGCGGCCCGCGTGTGGGAGGCGCTCGGCGACGCGCGGACCGTCCTGAACGTCGGAGCCGGCACCGGGTCGTACGAACCGCCGGACCGCGAGGTCACCGCCGTGGAGCCGTCGGCGGTGATGCGGGCGCAGCGTCCGGCCGGCGCCGCGCCGTGCGTGGCCGCCGCCGCGGAGCACCTGCCGTTCCCCGACGGCGCCTTCGACGCCGCGATGGCCTTCAGCACGGTGCACCACTGGCGGGACCCGATCGCGGGCCTGCGTGAGATGCGGCGGGTGGCGCGCCGGGTGGTGGTCTTCACGTACGACGCGAGCGACCCGGGCCGCCGGGAGCGGTTCTGGCTCACCCGCGACTACCTGCCCGAGTTCGCCGACCTGCTGGTGGACTGGCCCTCGCTGGCCGACCTGACCCGCGCGATCGGCGGCCGCGCGGAGCCGGTGCTCGTGCCGTGGGACTGCGCGGACGGCTTCTTCGAGGCGTACTGGCGGCGGCCCGAGGCGTATCTCGACGAGCACGTGCGCCGGGCGGTGTCGGTGTGGACGCGGGTCGGCCCGCAGGCCGAGCGCCGTGCGGTGCGGGCGCTGCGCGACGACCTCGGCTCGGGGCGCTGGGCCGAGCGCAACCGGGACCTGGTGGCCCTGGACGCGGCCGAGTTGGGCCTGCGGCTGCTGGTGGCGTGAGTCAGCGCGGAAGGGCGGCGGAGTAGCAGCTCGGGTGCCGGGCGGCGGGGGCGGTGAGGCACAGGCGGACGGGGATGCCGGGGCCGGGGAGGGCGACGAGCGGGGTGTAGACGAAGGGGTCGCTGTCGCGGGCGTGGCGCACGGTCATCCGCTGGACGGGGTGGCCGCTGACCGCCAGGCGCACCGTGGTGCCCGGGGCGACGTTCCACAGCCGGGCCCAGGCGGCGCGGCACAGCGGGTTGTAGCGGATCTCGGCACCGGCGCCGGCCGGGGTCTGCGTCTGGAGCAGCGTCTCGGGCCCGACCCCGCACAGCATGGTGCCCGGGTCGCGCCCGTCGCACGCGGAGGACGTACAGCCGACGTGGAAGGTGGTGGCCGAGGGAGTAGCGGGGTCGGCGCGGCCGGCGCGCGCGGCCGAGAGGCCCTGCCGGCCGCCGACGGCGAGCAGCACGCACAGTACGGCGAGGGCCGCGCCCACGGCGGCACGCCGCCGGCGGCGCGGGCGGGCCGGAAGCGGGTCCGGAGCGGGTGCGGGCTCCGGACCGCCAGGCGGCTGCTCGCGGCCCGCTGCCGGAACGGGCGCGGTGAGCGGCGCGGTGAGCGGTAAGGGCGCCGTCAGCGGCGCGGGCCCCGGCGCCGGCTCGGATGTCCGGGCGGGCTCGGGCGACGGCTCCTGTACGGGCGCGGGCCCCTGCACGGGCTCCGGCTCCTGTACGGGCTCCGGCGCCGACGCCGGCTCCGGTTCCTGCTCGGGCTCCGGTTCCTGCTCGGGCGCGGGCCGCGCCGCCGTGCGTACGGCCGCGCGGCCGCTCCATCCGGCCTCCGCCAGCTCCCACAGCGCCCGCAGTTCCTCCTCGGACCCGCCGGCCAGCCCGCCCAGCGTCCGCACGGCAGGCCACGGCGGCAGCGCCTGCCCGGCGAGGTAGCGCTGCCAGGAGGACTTGCTGTACGCCGACGCGCCGGCCAGCGCCGCGAGCGTCAGGCCGGACCGCGTCCGCAGCAGCCGCAGCTCCGCGGCCAGGCGGCCGCACGCTGCCGGAACCCCGCTCATCGGCGCAGCGCCGCCCAGGTGGCGGGCCCCACCTGGCCGTCGACGTCGAGGCCGTCGGCCTTCTGCGCGGCGATGACCGCGGACTCCGTGAGCGGACCGAAGTTGCCGTCGACGCCGCCGGGCGAGAACCCGTCGTGCTGGAGCAGGCACTGCAACTCGGCCACCTCGGGCCCCCACATGTCGACTTCGAGGGCGGCGGTACGCGTCCGGCTGTTGCCCGCGTACCAGAGCCCGCCCGTGCGGGTGAAGTCGCAGACGTAGGAGGGTTTGTGCGTGGCCGCCGCGGCCGCCGTCCTCGCGGGCTGTGCCCGCAGCACCAGCGCGGTCACCCCGGAGCCGAGCGCGGCGGACACCACCACCGTCAGCAGCAGCCGCAGTCGGGGTCCGCCCAGCCGCGCCACCCGCCGGCGCGGCGCCGGGCCGGGGTCCGGACGGGCGGAGCCGGGGTGGTCCTGTGCCGGTGCGGCGGACGCCGCGGGGGTGGCCGCACCCGGCTCTTCGCGGTCCGCCGCCGCCGGGGCCGCCGCTGCAACGTCCGCCGCCGTAGGGCCCGTTGACGTGGATTCCGTCGCCGCGGTTTCCGTCGGCGTACGTCCCGCGCCCGCCCGGCCCCACGCGTCCGCCGCCAACTCCCGCCGCGCCAGCAGCCGTACGGCGTCCGCGCCGACCGCCTCGGCGAACGCCTCCACGGCGCCGCGCGGCGGCAGCGTACGGCCGTTGAGGTAGCGGTCCCACGAGGTGGCGCTGTAGCCGGTCCGGGCGGCGAGCTGCCGCAGATCCAGGCCGCCGCGGTCCTTCAACTGCCGCAGCCCGGCCACGAACGCGACGGCCTCCGGGCCGAGTTCCGCGGGCAGCGCTTTCCAACGGGCCATGTCCGGCCTCCCCCATTCCCCACGACGCCTGACGCCCAGCGGGATACTACCGACCCGGGCGCTCCGGTTCGCCGTTCACGGGCCGAACCGGCGGGGTGCGGGCCGTACCGGGCACACGAATGTCAGCCGTGGCACTTCAGAGCGACCAGCAGCGTGTCGGCCGGCTGCGCCTCCAAGTGGCCGTAGAAGTCCCGCACGTACCGCTCCCCGGTCGCCAGGTGCGGGCAGGACTCCTCGCCGGCGCAGCTGCTGTGCCGCGGATGGCGGCCGTCCTCGATCCACCAGCCGTCAAGGGTGAGCAGGTCGGGCTGCCAGCGGGCGCGCAGGCGGAAGGCGGCGAGGTCCAGCAGGCCGCGCGGACCGCCCGCGCAACGGCCGGGCGGGCTCGGCAGGGGCGTCCCGTCGTACCCGTCGTCGTCATGGATCAGCCGGGGGTCGTCCGCGTGCCCGGGCAGCGCTGTGAACCCGGTGCCGTCACTGCCGCCGCGGACCGTCCACTCGTCCCAGATCCCGCGCCACCGCGGCACCTCCCCCAGCCGGAACGGTGCCAGCGCCAACCCGATCGCCCCGCGCAGGTCTCCGGCTGCCGCCGCCGGCAGGCACACCACGACCCGGATACCCGCCACCACCGCCACCCCCAGTTCCCCGGCCGACCCGCCCGCCGCCCAACCTACCGCGCCGCTACGGCACCTGGTGTGCTCGGACCGGCGGCGGAGTCGGTGCGGCCGACGTGGTCGTCGAGGAAGTCGAAGAACCGCTGTGCGGCAAGCGACCGGGCCATCGGCTCGCAGTGCCCGGCGGCCCCTTCGGCCTCGGTGAACCGGACGTGCGCCTTCTCGCCGCGGATCATGTCGTACAGCCGCCTCGGCTGGCCGGCGAAGTACCCCTCCTGATCGGGATCGGCGATCAGTACCGGCGTCGTGATCCGCGCGGCGAGTTCCGGGGTGATCTCGTAGCGGTCCGCCTCGAGGAACGTGTCGTAGAAGCTGGGGCGGCCGTACGGCCCGGCCCGCCAGGTGAACATCAGCCTGACGTCTTCCGGGAGGCGTGCGATCGCGGCGTTGAAGGCGTCACGGTCACCGGCCGCGAGAAGCTCCCTCGGCTCGGGCGGCAGCGCGGCATGCCACGCCTCGGACACCTTGACCACACCGTCGTCGATGACCGCGGCCTTGAACCGGTGCTCGAACGCCAGGGCGCGCGGGGCCCAGTACCCGCCCTGGCTGACGGCGTAGAGGGCGAGCCGCTCCGGGTCCACCCCCGGCAGCCGCAGCGCCGCGTCGACGACCGGCGTGACGACGTGCTCCCAGTCCGGCCGGAAGGGGATGCCCCGCTCGAACAGCATGCGCTGCTGGCCGGGCCCGTCGAAGACCACGACGTTGTACCCGCGTACGGACGCCTCGGTGCCGTAGCCGGGCCACAGGTAACTGGCCGCGCCGTCGGCGCCGTTGACCATCACCAGCGTCGGCTTGGACCCTTCGCCGGGTGCGGCGAAGTACCAGCCGGGCATCGTGGTGCCCTCGTACGGGATCTCCAGCGGCTCGGGCGGGTTGTCCAGGAGGCCGAGGTACCGCTCCCAGCAGTGGCGGTACGCGGCGAACGTCCGCGACCGGGTCTCGTCCGGTTCCGCGCACGCGTCGGCCACCAGGACGCACGCCGCGTAGTAGGTCGCGGCGCGCAGGAGCGCGTTGCGCCCGCTCACCCGGTGGCCGCGGTGCACGCAGTCGTCACCGATCGCGGCGACGCGTGCGGCGGTGGCCTCCCACGCGCGTGCCCACGAGGCGAGGTCGCCGTCGGTGACGCGGTCGATCGTCGTCAGCGTCTCGCCGGTGTCCGCCGCGCCGGTGTACACCCGCCCGAGCATCGCCCGGGTCATCGAGTTCATCCGGGCGTCCGCGAAAAAGGTGGAACGCGTACCTGTCGCTGTGCTCATGCTCGTTGCCGTTCTCGTAGTGGCTCGGGCCCCGCGCGGCGCGATCCGAACGAATAAGAGAGGAATCCCTCTCTTACGAGCGTAGGGCGGCTCGATAAGGAATGCAAACCTCCTCTAGACTGGTGGGATGCCCCTGCCTGCCACCGAGCCGCCCCGCGGGCGCCGGCGCGGCCCCGAACTGGAAGCCGCGCTGCTGGACGCGGCCTGGGACGAGCTGACCCAGGCCGGCTTCGCGAAACTCACCATGGAGTCCGTCGCGGCCCGCGCCGGTACCGGGATATCCGTGCTGTACCGCCGCTGGGCCAACAAGGACGAGCTTGTGCTCGCCGCACTCAGGCACTACCGGGACACCCACCCCGTCGACATCCCCGACACCGGCTCCCTGCGCGGTGACCTGCTGGCCGCACTGAGCGTCATGGGCGAGGCCCGCGCCGGCTTCTTCGCCCTTGCCTCGGCCACGGCCTTCTCCGGACTCCTGGCCAGCACCGGGCTCACTCCCTCCCAGGTGCGCGACCGGATCTTCGGCGACCGGCGGCCGCTGCTCACCCAGGACCTCTACCAGCGCGCACACGACCGCGGTGAGATCGACCTCGAACGGATTCCCTCCGCGGTGCTCGCCATGCCGTTCGACCTGGTGCGCAACGACCTGCTGATGGACCCCGAACCCCTTCGGCCCGCACGCATCCGGTCGATCGTCGACGACCTGTTCCTGCCCCTGGTCCACCTGCACAACAGCGGCGGGGCGGGTGCCGCGCAGGCCACCTGGACGTCATGAGGCGCCGGCCTGCCTACCAGGGCACGGTCCGGCCCGAGCGGTCCAGATACGCCAGACCGGGCGTGCCCAGTTGGGACAGCAGGACGTCCACGAGCAGCGGGGCGCTCTCCTCGACGGTGTAGGGAGCGCCCGGCCCGCCGAGCGCGGTGCGGACCCAGCCCGGTGCCAGGAGGGCGAAACCGCGCTGTGTCGCGGCCTGCCGGACGGCGAAGCCGCGCATGAACATGTTCAAGGCCGCTTTGCTTCCCCGGTAGACCTCGCGGCCGGCCGTCGTGTTGTTCGTGATGCTGCCCTGCCCGGACGACATCGCCCCGATCAGGCCAGTGGGGGACACCAGGTCCTCGAGCGCCTCGATGACGCGCATGGGGCTGAGGGCGTTGGTGATCATCACCTCCACGAAGTCGTCTACCGCCACCTCGCCGATGGGCGTCTCCTCGTTGTTCGTGGTGCCGGCGTTGACGAAGAGCAGGTCAAGCCGTCGGTCCGCAAGACGCGCGCGCAGGGGCGCGAGGTGGTCGGGCTCGTTGATGTCGAGGTACTCGACGGTGACGCGGCCCTCGGCCCGGTCTGCGAGGTCGTGCAGGAGCGTTCGCGCCGAGGCGTCGCGGACCGTGCCGATGACGTTCCACCCGCGGCCGAGGAATTCGGCCGCCATGGCGTGGCCGAGGCCGCGCGAGGCCCCGACGATGAGGGCGGTCGGCATGTGCTGCGGGGTGTCAGTCGATGACATCCAGCGTCATCTCCGTTCTGTGGTGTGGCGAGCTCACTTCGTGCGTCCTTGATCGAGACCGCCTCGGGGCGGCACCGGTGTCCAGCACTGCTGTGGCTCTTCAGCGGTACGCGACAAGTCTGCTCAGCGCCCTGCCGAAGGCGTGATCCAGAGCGGCCGATTTGTAGGATTCGTGCCATGGCCGGTACCTCAATGCGTGAATCCATCGCGATCCAGTCCGATGACGTGCGTATCGTTCGCGCACTCCAGGTCGCTCCGAGAGCCTCCTTCGCCTCGATGGCAGTGGCGCTCGGCCTCACCGAGGGCACCGTCAGGCGCCGGTATCGGCGCCTGCACGCCGACGGCGTCATCCGCGTCGTCGGCGTCGTCAATCCGGGCGCGCTGGGGCAGAGCAGATGGCTGGTACGCCTGCGCTGCCGGCCCGGCAGCGCAGCGGCGATCGCGGGCGCCCTCGCCAAGCGGGACGACGTCAACTGGGTGGCTCTGGGCGCGGCCGGCTCCGAAGTCACCTGCGCGACGCAGTCACGGGACCAGGCGCAGCGGGAAGAACTCCTCGGCCGGCGGCTGCCGCGCACAGCGGCGGTACTCGACATCAACGCCTTCGCGATGCTCCGCCAGTTCATGGGAGGCCGCGGCCACTACTGGGCCGCGCTCCAGGGCACGCTGACGCCTCAGGAGGAAGCGGTGCTCGGAGGCGACGTCCCTCCGTTCACCGAGTCTCCGGCCGTCGCGGACGCCCCCGCAGACCTCACCGCCGAGGACGAGAAGGTCCTCGACGTGCTCACCGCGGACGGACGGGCCAGTCTCGTCGACCTCGCCGCAGCGGCGGACTCCACCCCGGGTCGGGTATCCCGCCGCCTGCGCGTCCTGCTCCTGCAAGGCGTCGTCCACATCGACGTCGAGATCGCCCCAGCGGCCCTGGGCTATCACGCACGGGCCAACCTGTGGCTGCGCGTGCACCCGGCAGAGGTGAAGAAGGCCGGACGCGCACTGGCCCGAGAACCCGAGATCGCCTTCGCCGCGGCCATCTCCGGCCCGTACAACATCCATGCCGTCGCCCACTGCCGCAACCTCGACGAACTCTTCGAATTCACGTCAGATCGCATCGGCGGCCTGCCTGGCCTGCAGAGCATGGAAGTCTCACCTGTCCTACGGCATGTCAAGCAAGCAGGCACGCTGCTGTCCGGCGATCGCCTCGTCGGGCCGACCAGCCCGAGGGCGACGTGAGATGACCTGGCCGACGCCCCGCGCCCCGTGGCAGGTCGTGCGCGACGCGGTGGGGCGCGGGCCAGGTGCGGAGAAGCTGCGCCTCGGCGGCCGTTCACCCGTAGCGCTCCGCGCGGGCGGCGAGGGCGAGGACGCGGTGGGCGCCGGCCACCACTGCGGGGTCCACGAACCGCCCGTCGGGCAGGGCGAGTGCGCCGGGGTGGGCGGCGGCCGCGGCCACGATCTCGCGGGCGGCGGCCACTTCGTCGGGTGGGGGCAGGAAGGCGCGGGCTATCACCGGGAGCTGGCGGGGGTGGAGGGCGGTGCGGCCGAGGAAGCCGAGGTCCCGGCCGCGGCGGCAGGACGCGGCGAGGCCGTCGAGGTCGCGCACGTCCGGATATGCGGACTGGGCGGGCGGCGCGAGTCCCGCCGCGCGGGCGGCCACCACCGTGCGCACCCGCGGCCAGGCGAGCGCGTCCTCCCCGGCCACGCCGAGATCGGCGCGCAGGTCGGCCTCGCCCAGCGCCAGGCCGCGCACCGCCGGGTCGGCGGTGGCCACGGCGAAGGCGTTCTCCACGCCGAGCGCCGACTCCAGCAGCGGGTAGAGGCCGGGCAGCCGGGCCGCGGTCCCGGCCGCCTCGCCGTACCGCCGCCGTACGGCCGCCACGTCGCCGGGCCCGCCGACCTTCGGCAGCCGCAGCCCGTCCAGGCCCGGCCGCCCGGCGAGCGCCGCCAGGTCCGCCGCGCACAGCGGGCTGCCGAGGGCGTTGAGCCGGACATGCACCCGGGGCGGGCCCGGCCGCGGATCGGTGAGCAGTTCCGCGGTGGCGGCCCGGGCGTACGCCTTGCGGGCGGGGCCGACGGCGTCCTCCAGGTCCACCACGACCACGTCCGCGCCCGAGCGCAGCGCCTTCGCGACCACCTCGGGCCGGTCCCCGGGGGCGTAGAGCCAGGTCAGGAGGAGGCCGTCGTCGGGTTCCGGCGCCGCCACGGCCACCCGCGCCGCGCCAAGTCCCGCGGTCACAGCGCGCCCTGCGCCCGCAGCGCGGCGATCTCCCGGGCGCCCAGGCCGAGTTCGGCCAGTACGGCGTCGGTGTCCGCGCCGTGCGGGCGGCCGGTCCAGCGGATCGTGCCGGGGGTGCCGGAGAGCCGGAAGAGCACGTTCTGCATCCGTATCGGCCCCAACTCCGCGTCGTCCACCGACGCTACGGTGCCCAGCGCGTCGTACTGCGGGTCGGCGAGCACGTCGCGCACGTCGTAGACCGGCGCGACCGCGGCCTGCGCGGCCTCGAACGCCGCGACCACCTCGGCCCGTTCGTGCGCGGCGATCCAGCCGCCGACCGCCGCGTCGATCTCGTCGGCGTGCGCGGCCCGTCCGGCGCCGGTGCCGAACCAGGGCTCCGCCGCCAACTCCGGCCGCCCCACCAGCCGTACCACCCGCTCCGCGACCGACTGCGCGGAGGAGGACACCGCCAGCCACGCGCCGTCGGCGGTCCGATAGGTGTTGCGCGGCGCGTTGTTGGTGGACCGGTTGCCCATCCTCGGCTGCACATAGCCGAGTTGGTCGTACCAGATCAGCTGCGGGCCGAGCACCGCGAGCATCGGCTCGATGATCGCCAGGTCGACCACCTGGCCCGCGCCCGTGCGCTCCCGGCCGGTCAGCGCGGCCAGCACCGCGTACGCGGCGGCCAGCCCGGCCACGGCGTCGGCGAGGCCGAACGGCGGCAGCGTGGGCGGGCCCTGCGGCTCGCCGGTCGCCGACGCGAAGCCGCTCATCGCCTCGGCGAGGGTGCCGAAGCCCGGCCGCCGGGCGTACGGTCCGAACTGCCCGAACGCCGTCACCCGTGCCAGCACCAGCCGCGGGTTCGCCGCCGACAGCCGCTCCCAGCCCAGGCCCCAGCGCTCCAGCGTGCCCGGGCGGAAGTTCTCGATCACCACGTCGGCGGACGCGGCGAGCCGCAGCAGCACGTCCCGGCCGCCGGGGGTGGACAGGTCCAGGGTCATGGTGCGCTTGTTGCGGCCGAGGTGCTTCCACCACAGGCCCACCCCGTCCTTGCTCGGGCCGTGGCCGCGGGAGGGGTCGGGCCGCCGCGGGTGCTCCACCTTGACGACGTCGGCGCCGAAGTCGCCCAGCAGGGTGGCCGCGCTCGGCCCGGCGAAGAGCGTGGCCAGGTCCAGGACCCGTATGCCCGTCAACGGACCGCAGGGCAGCGGTGGTTCGGGCGCGGCGGCGGTGGACGGCGCCGGCCTGGGCGGCGGTACGGGGGCGCCGGCGGCCGCGGGTACGGCCGGGTGCGCGGCGGGGGGACGGGGGAGTCGGGGGTGGTCCATGGAAATCACCTCGGCTTCGTTCACCGTGCTTCGGCGGCCGGCGGGTTCGCCCGGCCGCCGTTCCTCACTCGTGGGGTACGCGGTTCGCGGGTGGCTGTTCATGGGTAGCGGTACGCGGGTGGCAGCTCGTGGGAGGCGGTTCGGGGGTGGCGGTTCGCGGCCGCGCAAGCTCATGGGCGGGTACGGCCGCCGCCCGCCCGCGCGTCGATCTCCGCGCGCACCGGCATCGACGACGACGCGCCCTCGCGTTCGACCGACAGCGCGGACGCCGCCGTCGCCCACGCCAACGCGTCCCGCACCGGCCGCCCTTCGCCGAGCGCGACCGCCAGCGCGCCGACGAACGTGTCACCGGCCGCGGTGGTGTCCACCGCCTTCGCGGGCAGCGCGGCCACCGCCAGCGGCTCCCGGCCGCGCGCGGCGTACAGGCAGCCCGCCGCGCCCAGCGTCACCACCACCTCGGGCACCGCGTCGAGCAGCGCGCGGGCCGCCGACCGCGGGTCACCGCGGCCGGTGAGCGCGGCGGCCTCGTGCTCATTGGGTACCAACAGGCCGGTCACCGCCAGGAGTTCGTCCGGCAGCGGCTGGGCGGGCGCGGGTGTGAGCACCGTCCGCACGCCGTGCCGGTGCGCGGCCCGCGCACCCGCCAGCACACCGGCCAGCGGCAGTTCGAGCTGGAGCAGCAGCGCACCGGCCGCCGCGACCACCTCCTCGTCGCCCGCGGCCAGCCCCGTGACGGTGCCGTTCGAGCCCGGCACCACCACGATCGCGTTGTGGCCCTCGCCGTCCACCACGATGTGCGCGATGCCGCTCGGGCCGGGCACCGTGCGCAGCGCGGCGGTGTCCACCCCGGCGCCGTCGAGCGCCGCGCGCAGCCGCGGCCCGAAGTCGTCGTCGCCCACCGCGCCCACGAACGCCACCGCGCCGCCCGCCCGCGCGGCCGCGACCGCCTGGTTGGCGCCCTTCCCCCCGGCCACGGTGCGGAACGTCTCGCCGGTGACGGTCTCGCCGCGGGCGGGCGCCACCCGCGTGTAGGCGACCAGGTCCATGTTGGCGCTGCCCATCACCACGATGCGGGCCCTCCCGCGGCTCCCGGGGCGTTCGGGCGGCTCCGGCCGCTCGGCCGGAACGATCGGATCGCTGCTCATCAGGTGCCTTCCTCGAAGTCGCCGGGTGCGGGCGTGCGGCGCGCGGGCGGGCCGGGGTGCGCCGGCGGTAGGACGAGCGTGACCGCCGGGCGCGTGCCGGTGGGGGAGGCGGGGCCGCCGGCGGGCGTGCGGCACTCGGGCGGGGCCGGTGCGGGCGTGCGGCGCTCCGGTGGGGTCGGTGCGGGCGGCGGCAGGACGGCCACGGCGGCGGTACGGCGGGCGAGCGCGTCGAAGCCGATGCCGTCGAAACCGGCGACGGTGCTGGCCAGGCGGTTGTCCAGCGGCGCTGTCCAGGCGGCGGGCAGCGCGGCGGCCGAACCGGCGAGCAGCCCGGTCACCGAACCGGCCGTCGCCCCGTTGGAGTCGGTGTCCCAACCACCCGACACCACACGGCAGACGGCGCCGGTGAAGTCGCCGTCGGCGTGCGTGAGGGCCGCGGCGAGCAGCGCCGCGTTGGGCAGCACATGCACCCAGTGGTGGTGCCGGAAACGCCGGTGCAGCGCGTCCACGACCGCCTCGAAGCCCGCGACGGTGCCCGTCGGCTCGGCCCGGGCCAGGTCGATGCCGAGCCGTACCGCGCCGGCCAGCCGCGACTCCGGCGGCACCACCTGGAGCCCGGCGGCCAGGCACGCGTGCACGTCCGCGCCGCCCCCCGCCGCCCGCGCCACCACCGCGGCGGCGAACATCGCCCCGTACACGCCGTTCGCGCGGTGGCTGAGCACCGCGTCCCGCCACGCCTCGGCCGCCGCCGCGGCCGGGTCGCCCGGGCGGGTCCAGCCGAAGACGTCCGCGCGGATCAGGGCGCCGATCCACTCCCGGAACGGGTTGCGCCAGCTCGCGGTGCGCGGTGGCACCAGCCCCGCCAGCAGGTTCCGGTACGCGATCCGCTCGGCGGTGAACGTACGGCCCGCGGGCAGCTCGTCCAGCCACAGCCGCGCCACGTCCGCCGTGCCGAAGCCGTGGCCGTGCCGCTCCAGCAGCATCAGGTTCAGCAGCGGGTAGTCCAGGTCGTCGTCCTCGGGCATCCCGTCGATGTTCTCGGCGAGCGACGTGGCGCGGCTGCGGCGGTTCCACGGGTGGCGGGCGGCGAGCGCCGGGTCCAGGCCCACCGCGGTGAAGTAGCCGCGCAGCGGCCAGTTCCCGGTGGACCGCGCGATCGCCCGGATACCCGCCAGCGGCAGCTTCTCCACCGGCTTGCCCAGCAGGCAGCCCGCCGCCCGGCCGGTCCAACCCGCCTCCAGCCGCTCGGCGAGCCGCTCCGGGCAACCGGCCCAGGACGCGGCAGGCGGGCTGCCTGCCGCCGCCCGGATCTGCGCCCACTCCGTCGGCTCCCGATCGGCCAACGGCGAGGGCAGCGCCGCCAGTTCGTCCAGCAGCCGCGCCGCCAGCTCGCGCAGGCCCGGCGCCGCCGGCCCCGGCGACGCCCCCGCCCGCTCCGGCGCCGCAGCCCCGCCCGCCGCCGACCAGCGCTCCCGCAGCGCCGCCACCTCGCGGCCCTCCTGCGCGGACTGCCGCAGCTCGTGCCCGACCAGGTCCTCCACCTGCACCCACGTCAACCGCAGCGCCCCCGCGTCCGGCGTCATCGCGGGCCTGCCAGGTCGGCGAAGGCGGCTTCGTGGGCGCGGCGGCGGGCGGTGTCGCGCGCGAAGACCTCCCGGGTGACGGCGGCCAGGCCCGCGGCGGGGGCGTGCAGGTCGAGCCGGCTGGCGCGGGCGACCTGATCGGCCCAGGCGGCCGGTACGGCGGCGCAGCCGCCTAGGGCGCCGGCCAGCGCGCCGCACATCGTGGCGATGGAGTCGCAGTCGCGGCCGTAGTTGACGCAGCCGAGGACCGCGGGTTCGTACGCGCCCTGCGCCACCAGCAGCATGCCCAGGGCGATGGGCAGTTCCTCGACGGCGTGCAGGCGCGAGGGGCGGCGGGCGCCGAGCGACGGCTCGCGGTAGCGCGGCCCGACGGTGTCGAAGGGCGCGACCGCCTCGCGCAAGGGCCCCAGCGCCTCCTCCCAGTCGCCGAACCCCGCCGCCCGCTCGCACACCGCCGCTATCGCCGCCCGGGTGCCGTCCTTCGCCAGGCCGAGCGCGGCCTCGGCGACGGACGCGGCGGTGGCGCCGGGCAGGAAGGCCGCGGCCACGGCGGCGGCGAACACCCCCGCCGCCTCCCGCCCGTAGGAGGACTGGTGCGGCGCGGCGACCTCCAGCGCCTCGGCGTAGGCACCGGCCGGGTTGCCCGCGTTGACCGCGCCGACCGGCGCCATGTACATCGCGGCACCGCAGTTGACGATGTTGCCGACGCCCGCCTCGCGCGGGTCGACATGCCCGTAGTGCAGCCGCGCCACGATCCACTTCTCGGCGAGGAAGACCCGCTGGAGCGGCAGCGCCTCGGCCTCCAGCTCGGGAATCCAGCGCGGTGTGCCGATGAGGTCGGGCACCAGGTGGTCGGCGACGCTGTACGCGTCGAGGTGGTCGCGGACCTTCGCGTAGACCCGGACCAGCGCGTGCGTCATGAGGGTGTCGTCGGTGACGTGCCCGTCGCCCTTGTGGTACGGGGCGATCGGCCGCGCGGTGCGCCACTGCGCGTGGTAGGGGCCGACGACGCCCCGCACCCGCCCGCCGTGCCGCGCGGTGATCTGCTCGGGTGCCAGGCCCTCGACCGGGCCGCCCAGCGCGTCGCCGACCGCGGCGCCGACGAGGCAGCCGGTGACGCGGTCCTCAAGAGTGGGTGTCATGGTGTCCGGGTCCTTCCGTGCGCTCGGTGCGGTCGGTGCGCGGGACGGGATACGGGGCGGGGCGCGGCCCGCGGGCGTACGGTGGCGGGCCCGGCGCGCCGTACCCGCCCGCGTCCCCGTCCCCGTCTCCGTACGGCGCCGGGCCCGACTCCGGCCCGGGGCCCGCCAGTTGCGCGGCCAGCCGCACCAGGTCGGTGCCCGCCAGCCGGGGCAGCGCACAGCCCGGCAGGGTCCGGCACGCCTCCCGCCAGGAGCCGGGCACCCCGGCGCCGCCGCCGAGCGCGCCGGCCAGCGCCCCGGCCAGCGCGGACGCGGAGTCCGCCACCCGCGACAGGCAGGCCGCCGCCGGCACCGCCTCGGCCACCGCGCCGTCGGCCGCCAGCACCAGGGCCAGCGCCACCGGCACGGTCTCCGCGGCGGCGATGCCGTAGCTGTACACGTGGTCCACGATCTGGTGCTCCAGCAGCGGGACCAGGCCGAACGCCCGCCCGCGGCCGCCGGGTCCGGCCGCGCGGGCGGCCCGGGCGAGCGCGACCGCGTGCTCGGCGTTGCGGGAGATCTCCGAACCGTCCGGCAGCTCGCGCAGCGCGGCCCGTACGCAGTCCGCGGCGCCCGCGCCGGCCAGCGCGAGGCAGACGGCCGCGGCCATCGCCCGGGCACCATGCACCCCGTCGCCGTCCTGCGTGTACCGGGCGTCGTACTCCGCGAGGTCCGCGGCGGCCGCCGGGTCGCCGGGGTGCACCACCGCCAGCACGCAGGCGCGCCCGCACGCCGCGTCGTCGAAGAAGTGCGGGTTGTCGTGGCCGGTGGCGGGCGGCCGCAGCCCGGTCGCGAGGTTGCCGAGCCCGGCCCGGACCGAGATCCGGGCGCGCAGCGGCACCACCGCGGACTCCACCTCCGACGCGCGCGCAGCCGCCGAGGAGATCTCCGCGGCCAGCGACATCCACGCCAGGTCCACCGCGGCCCGCACCCGGCGGTCGCGGCTGAGGTCGCTGAGCGGCGCGCCGCGCGCGGACAGCACCGACTCGGCGGTGAACGCCGCCCACTCCGCGTCGTCGGACGGCCCCAGCCGCAGGGGCTCCGGCGGCTGGTTGAGGGCGATCGGCACCGGCAGCGTCGTGGTGGCGTACTGCTCGGCGAACGTGTCCAGCTCGCGGGTCAGCCGCCGGGTCCACTCCGGCATCCGCGCGGCGCGGTGCCGGGCGGCGGGCCATCCGGCGGCGTCGCCCGCGGCCAGCCCCAGCAGCAGCCCCTCGACCCGGCCGCCGCGCCCGGCGTCCGCCCGGTCCAGGGACACCGGGGGCCGCGCGGCGCTCACGAGGCGACCCGGGCGGCGGGCGCGGGCCGCTGCCCGGGGAGCGGATCGGCGGGGGTGAGGAGGTCGGCGATGTCCCGCACGTGGTAGCCCGCCATGGCCGGCAGGCAGCTGCCGGTCACCGGCCCGATCGCCGCGGACCAGCGCGCGGGGATCGCGCCGAGGCCGCCGACCGAGCCGGCCAGCGCCCCGGCCAGCGCCGCCGTGGTGTCGGCGTCGCGGCCCATGTTGACCGCGGTGAGCACCGAGCCGGTGAACTCGCCGTCGGCCAGCGCGAACGCGCCGAACGCCAGGCCCACCGCCTCCGGCGCCAGGTCCGTCCACGGGTAGCCGCCGATCACGACGGCCGAGCGCAGCGCCCGCTCCCGGTCGAGCACGCTCAGCGCCGGATCGCGCCGGACCCGGCGCGCCACGGTCACCGCCCGCCGCAGCGACCGCGCCGTCCAGGAGTCCTCGGGCACCACCGACAGCGCGGCGGTGATCACCGCCGCGCAGTCCCCGCCCGACATGGCCGCGGCCACCCCGGCGGCGACGGCCTGGCCGCCGTAGATCCCCTCGCCCTCGTGGCTGACGGTGCCGTCGATCGCGACCAGCCGCGCGGCCTCGGCGGGCCGCCCCGCCGCGTGGACGCCGTACGGGGTCGCGCGCATCGCCAGGCCGTCGCTCCAGGCGTGGCGGTGCTGCGCGGTGATGGGCGAGGCGAGGCCGCGGCGCAGGTTCTCCAGGGTGCCGCGCTCGCTGAACCCGGCGCCGCGGAAGGGCCCCTCGTCGCGGTCGGCGATCCACACGTGCCAGGCCGCCTCCACGTCGCGGGCGGTGAGCGCGGCGCCGTAGTGGACGAGGAGCAGGGCCGACAGGATCGCGTACTCGGTGTCGTCGGTGCCGGCCGGGTCGTCGCGGACGAAGTCCTCGATCCGGCCCCAGCGGCGCCGGATCTGCGACGGCTTCATGTTCTCGGCGGGCGCCCCGAGGGCGTCGCCGACGGCCAGCCCGGTCAGCGCGCCGCGCGCGTGGTCACGGGGGCTGAGGGGCGCGGGGCGGGGGTCGGGGGCGTGGGGGGCGTCGGAACCGCTGGAGGGGGCGGGAGTTGTGCTCATGGGTGCCGCTTCCTGGTGAGGTCCTGCCGGTGGTGCGGGTGGTGGGGGAGTGAGGGAGTGGAGAGGCGGGGGACACGGCAACGGTGCGGCGGTGGGCGGCGGTGGGCGGCGGTGGTTGGCACGGGGCGGTGCGGGTGGGTGCGGCTCGCCCCGCGGACGGGGCGCGCCGCCCCGTCAACTCCGGTACCGCTCGAACACCCGGTTGCCGTCCCGGACGAGCTTGCGGCGCAGCGTGTCCAGCGATATCGCGCCGTTGTAGTACTGCTGGAGCGCGGGCGTGGCAATCTTGTCGGACCACTCGGGGTAGCCGCGCATGCTCAACGCGGGCGACGCGGTGAGGTGCCGCGCGACCGCCATGCCGGTGGCCCACCCGAGTTCCGCGGTGGTCAGCGACGGGTCGCGCAGCGCCGCGGTGCCGGTGGGCGGCATCCAGTCGCCCTGGGCGAGCCGCACCAGGTGCGGGGTCTGCGTCAGGAAGTCGATGAACTCCACCGCCGCCTGCTGGTGCTTGCAGGACTTCGCCACCGACAGCGTCTGCGGGCTGACCCCCTGGGCCCGCCCGCCGTCGGGCGCGCCGCGGCCGGCCGGCAGCGGCAGGGTGACCCAGTCGAAGTGCGCGGGCGCCTGCTGCTGGACCTGCTGCCGGTAGGAGAAGCCCAGCGGCAGCATGGCGTACCGCCCGGCGAAGAACCCGGGCAGCAGGTCGCCGCCGCCGAGCGCCAGCGCGCTCGCGGGCGCGGAGCGGTCGGTCCCGACCTGGCGGCGCACCAGTTCGGCGAACGCGGAGTCCGCCGCGCCGAACCGTACCTCGGTGCGCCCGCTGCCCTGGTCCTTGTAGAGGACGCGGCCGCCGTCGGTCAGCGCCAGGTTCAGCGTCAGGCTGACCGGCGAGCGCATCGGCCAGGCGGTGCCGTAGCGCTCGGCGCCGCCGCCGTGGTGGGACAGCTCCCGGCAGATGTCCTCGAACTCCTGCCAGGTCCACGGCCGGTCGGCAGCCGGCAGCCGGATGCCCGCCGCGGCCAGCAGCGTCCGGTTGGCCAGAAGCACCTTCGGCTCCTGGAGGAAGGGCACCCCGTACAGCGCGCCGCCGAACCGCGCGGTGTCCCAGCTGCGCTGCGGGATACGGCTCTTCAGGCCCGCGGGCAGCAGGCCCGTCAGGTCGGCGAGGTAGCCGCCGGAGCCGAAGTCGGTCAGGTCGACGCCCTCGTCATGGATGACATCCGGCGCCGCGCCGCCCTCGAAGGACGTCAGCAGCTGGTCGTGGACGTCGTCCCAACTGCCCTGCACGTAGCGGACCCGCACCTGCGGGCGCCGCGCGTTCCACTGCGCGACGAGCGCCTTGTTCGCCGCGACCGACTCCGCCTGCCAGGCCAGCGACAGGAAGTCCAGCCGCGGCACACCGGAGCCGGCGTCCGCCCCGCAGCCCGACAGCAGCGGCCCCGCGCCGGCCGTGGCGGAGGTCGCGGCGGTGGCGGCCAGGAGAGTACGGCGGCGCATCAGCCCTTCACCGCCCCGGCCGTCACGGCACCGGCCAGCCGCCTTTGCAGCAGGGCGAAGAACAGCAGGCTCGGCAGCGTGGCGAGCACCGACGCGGCGGCGAGCGGGCCGAGGTCGGCGGCGCCCTCGGCGCCCAGGAAGTGCGTCAGGATCACCGACATCGTCTGCTTCTCCGGGGACTTGAGCAGGACCAGACCGAAGAAGAACTCGTTCCAGGCAGTGACGAAGGAGAACATCAGCGTGGCCACCAGGCCCGGGGCCAGCAGCGGCAGCACCACGCTGCGCAGGGTGCGGGCCCGGCCGCACCCGTCGATCGCGGCGGCCTCCTCCAGGGAGACCGGCACCGCCCTGACGTAGCCCTGGAGCATCCACAGCGCGAACGGCAGCGTCCACACCACGTAGACCAGGCCCAGGCCGAGCCGGGAGTCGACCAGGTGCAGGTTCTTCAGCACCATGAACAGCGGGATGACCACCAGCACCAGCGGGAACATCTGGCTGACCAGCACCCAGGCGGTGCCGGCCCGGCTGACCGCCGAGCGGAACCGCACCATCGCGTAGGCGGCCGGCACCGCGACGGCCACCGACACCAGCGCGGCGCCCCCGGCCACCAGCAGGCTGTTGAGCGCGGCGTGCAGCAGCGGCTGCTGGTCGAAGGCGGCGCGGAAGTTGCCGAGCGTGGGGTGCCGCGGCAGCCACGTCGGGTGCACCGAGCCCAGCTCCCGCGGCGACTTGAACGCGGTGGAGACCAGCCAGAGCAGCGGGAAGGCGAGGAAGACCAGGTAGCACAGCAGCGCCAGATACTGCCCGGCGCGCCCCGCCCGGCGGCGTGCGGTGCGCCGCCCGGCGCGCGAAGGAGCGCGCGGGGCGGCGGCCCGCGGCGGTACGGCGGCCGGACCGGCCGCGTCGGTCGCGCTCATGAGTCCTCCTCGGTCAGGCGGTTGCGCAGGAAGACGGCCAGCAGCACGGCGATCACCGCGACCATCACCAGCCCCATGGCGGCCGCGTAGCCGAACTGGCCGTAGCGGAACGCCTCGTCGTAGGCGAAGAGCATCGGCAGCTCCGTCTTGCCGCCGGGCCCGCCGCCGGTCAGCACGTAGACCAGGCCGAAGGAGTTGAAGTTCCAGATGAAGTTCAGCGCGGTGACCGACAGCGCCACCGGCCGCAGCGCCGGCCACGTCACCGCGGTGAACCGCCGCCAGGCCCCGGCCCCGTCCAGGGCGGCCGCCTCGCGCAGCTCCGGCGGTACGTTCTGGAGGCCGGCCAGCAGCACCACCGTGGTCTGCGGCATGCCCGCCCACACGCCCACCACGACCACCGCGGGCAGCGCCAGCGACAGGCTCGCCAGCCAGTCGGTGGTGCCGTCGGTCAGGTGCAGGTCGCGCAGCGTGGTGTTGAGGATGCCCGCGTCCGGGTGGTAGACCAGCCGCCACATGATGCCGACGACCACCTCCGGCATCGCCCACGGCACCAGCGCCAGGGTCCGGGCCAGCCAGCGCAGCCGCAGGTCCTGGTCGAGCAGCACCGCCAGGCCCAGCGACAGCAGGAACTGCAAGGCGGTCACGCACACCGCCCACAGCAGCCCGATCCGGAACGACTGCCAGAACAGCGAGTCCAGCCGCAGCTCCCGGAAGTTGTCGACGCCGGTGAACGTGGTGGCGTGGGTGACGCCGGACTGCGCGTCGGTGAAGGCCAGCGCGATCCCGTACAGCAGCGGGCCGACGCTCAGCACCAGCACCGGGACCAGCGCGGGCAGCAGCAGGAACCACGCGTCGCGGTCCAGGCCGAGCACGCGACGGCGCGCGGCCCGGGTACGCGGCGGGGGAGTGCCGGCGCTCCGGCCGGCCCCGCGCCGCGGTATCGCCTCGGCGCTCACGACGCGCGCCCCGCCGAGGCGGCGGTCGAGCCGCGGACGACCAGCCGCGGCGCCACCGTCGCGCACCGCACCGGGTGCCGGCCGCCGCCGAGCCGGGCCAGCAGCATCTCGGCCGCGATCCGGCCGCGTTCGGCCGCGCCGAGGTCCACGCTGGTCAGCGCGGGGCGGCCGGCGCGGGCCAGCTCGCCGTCGTCCATCCCGGCCACGGCCAGCTCGTCGGGGACGCGCAGGCCCCGGTCGAGGGCGGCGTGCACCGCGCCCAGCGCGAGCTGGTCGTTGGCGCACAGGACGCTGTCGATGTCCGGGTCGGCGTCCAGCAGGCGGTGGGTGGCGGCGGCGCCGGCCGCGATGCCGAACTCGGTGGTGGCGGTGAGCGCCGGGTCGAGGGCGAGCCCGGCCTCCTCCAGCGCGATGCGGTAGCCCAGCGCGCGGTTGCGGCCGGGGACGGTGTCCGCCGGGCCGCCCACGAACGCGATCCGCCGCCGCCCCGAGGCCAGCAGGTGCCGGACGGCGAGGACCGCGCCCGTCACCGAGTCCGCCCGCACGCTGTCCACCGGCGCCCCGTCGGGCAGCGACCCGATGACGACGACCGGGCCCGCCGCGTCGGCCAGCACCCGCAGATGCTCGGCCGTGACCCGGATCGGCACCAGGATCAGGCCGTCGCTGGTCCGGTCGGCCAGGGCGCGCACCACGTCCAACTCGTCCGCAGCCACCGCGTCGGTGGCGTGCAGCAGCAGCCGGTAACCCGCCGGCTTCGCGGCCGCCTGTATCCGGCGGACCATCGCGGCGTACACCGGGTTGCCCACGTCCGGCAGCGCGAAGGTGAGCTGCCGGGTACGGCCGCCCTTGAGCGATCTGGCCACGCCGTTGGGGACGTACCCCAGTTCGGAGGCGGCCTGCCGGACCCGGCGGACGGTGTTCGGGCGCGCGCCGTGCCCGTTGAGCACCCTGGACACCGACGCGACGGACACCCCCGCCCGCGTGGCGATCGTCTCGACGGTCGGCGGTCCGGCGGAAGTCGTCATGGCGGTCCCTTCGCTGGTCCGGCGGACGGGCCGGGACGGCGCCCAACCGGCCGGTAAACGTTTACAGTTCGCGCCTGGCGGTCCGCCTCCGGAGGTCATGGGTTTCCGACATGGTGCGGGGGCGTTTCACCACCCGTCAATGAGGCCGGAGTTCAAACCACCCGCACGAGCGAAGCGTCGGCCGGGGCGGCTCTGCGGCACCTGAGCCGATTGTCAGAGGGTGCTGCGATGCTGGCGGCATGACCTCCTGGAGCCTGCTGGACCTCGATCGCGCCCTGCGTGCGAGCTGGGCCGACGACACCTGCTCGCCCGACGACCTCGCCGACTGGCGGCCGGACAACCCCTCCTGCGGCCACTGCGACATCACGACGCTGCTCGTGCACGACCTCTTCGGCGGCAGCCTCCTCGTCGGCGAGGTCCACATAGCCGGCACCCAGCACGGCTACCACTGGTGGAACCGGCTGCCCAGCGGCGTCGAACTCGACCTCACCCAGGAGCAGTTCCGCCGCGGCCAGACCGTCGGCGCCCCCCGCGCCGTCGAGCGCCCGCCCGGCCCGCTGCCCCGCCGCTGGCCGGAATACCTGCTGCTGCGCGAACGCGTCGCCGCCCGCCTCGGTCCCCTCCCGGAGCCGAGCTGACGCCTGCCGCCGTTCACGGGGTACCGCCGGCCGCCGACCGGTCAGGAACGGGCGCCCGGCGGCGGCCCGCCCGCCAGGAGGTGGGTGAGGCGGGCCCGCAGCCGGGTCAGGCGGTCGATCTCCGCGTCGAGCGCGGCCAGCCGCAGCGCGACGACGCCGCCGGGCTCGGGCACGCACACCGGCATCGGCCCCCCGTCGAGCAGCAGGTGCATCCGGGGCGCGAGCCCGCGCAGGTCGGCGACCGTGAAGCCCGCCGCCAGCAGGTCGCGGATGATGCGGACCCGGGCCACGTCGGCGGGCCCGTACTGCCGCTGGCCCGAGGCCGTACGCGCCGGGGTGGGCAGCAGGCCGCGCTGCTCGTAGAAGCGCAGCGCGCGCGGGGTGGTGCCGGCCGCGGCCGCCGCGTCGCCGATCCGCAGCAGTGCGGTGCCGCCGCCCTCCGGCCCGCCCGCGGCCGCCGCCACGGTGGCTGCCGAGCCCGTGCCGCTGCCCGCGTCCGCGCCCGCGCCGGTTTCTGCGTACGCGCCCGCGCCCGCGTCCGTTTCTGGGTCCGCCCACCCGGTCCGCATCCCTGGCCTCCTTCGTCCACCGGCAGGCGGCTACACGTCCACGATCACCGTGCCGAAGTGCCGCCCGCGCACCAACTCCTCCAACGCCTCCGGAGCCCGTTCGATGCCCGCGACCCGGGTGTGCGGGAAGCGGATCTCGCCCGCCCGCAGCCACTCCCCGAAGCGGGCCGTCCACTCCGGGATGACGTCCTGGTGCGTCAGGCCGCTGTAGCCGCGCAGCGCCACCCCCTTGAGGATCAGCGGGGTGCTGTCCACCGTCACCGGCGCACCGGCGCCGTCACCGGCCGGGTCGAGTTGCCCCGACAGCGCCCCGACCAGCGCGAACCGCGCACCCTGCCGGGCGGCGCCCACCGCCGCGGCCAGCTGCTCCCCGCCGACGTTGTCCAGCAGGACGTCCACCCCGTCCGGCGCCGCCTCCGCCAGCCCGCGCGCGAACGCGCCGGGGCCCTGGCCGCGCAGCACGGCCGCGTCGTATCCCAGCTCCGAGACCAGCCGCTCGCCCTTCGCCGCCGATCCGGTGGTGCCGATCACCCGGGCCGCGCCGAGCCGCCGGGCGATCTGGCCGGCGAGCGTACCCACGCCGCCCGCCGCGCCGGTGACCAGCACGGTGTCGCCCTCGCGCACCTGCCCGAGCCGGGTCAGCGCGCCGTAGGCGGTGGCGCCCTGGTTCAGGTACTGGGCCGGCTCGGGCAGCGCGGCCTGACCGTCCAGCCGGACGGCCTGCCCGGCCGGCAGCACCGCGTACTCGCGCCAGCCGAGCATGTGCGTCACCGGGGTGCCCGGGGGCAGGCCGGCGCCCTCCCCGGCGGCCACCACCTCCCCGACGGCGTGGCCGAGCAGCGTGTCCCCGGGCCGCAGCGGCGGCAGCGGCGCGTCCCGGACCCCGCCGCCCAGCAGGGTGCGCAGCGCGGCGAAGACCAGGAAGTGGCGGTTGCGCACCAGCACCTCGCCCGGGCCGGGCGCCGGGACCGGCGCCTCCACCACCTCGAAGTGCCGCCGTTCGGGCAGCCCTGCGGGCAGTTCCGCCAGCCGCACCTCGTGTGCGGTGCCGCTCGTCGCCGTGGCCATCGCCGTTTCCTCTCCGTCGTCCGTATGTCGCGGGCCTTGTGGGCCGCAGGGGCCGCAGGGGCCGTACGCCCGCGAGGTGCCGTGGGGCCCTTCGCAGCAGGTCCGCACGCCGCCGTGCCGGTCCGTACGGCCCCTGCGAGCGCGCCGGAACGCTAACCCCTGACCCGCACGTCAGGGTCAAGCGCGGGTCCGAGCGCGGGGCGGGCCGTATCCCCCGTATGGCGCAAGCCGGGCAGGAGGTCCAGGCTGGTAGTAAGCCCTGGCGCCGGCGTGGCGGGTCCGGGTCCGGGTCGCGCCGCACGCGCGTCGCCTGTTTCCGCCGCGCTCCATCCCGGCCGGAGGGAGGACTGGCATGTATGACAACGCCGATCCCATGACGCGGCCCGACCCGCGGGTCCTCGCCCGCCGGGTGGCCGAGCGCCGGCTCCAGCTCGGGCTGAGCGAAGGCGCGCTGGCCACCCAGGCGGGCATGGCACCGCGCTATCTCCAGCACCTGCTCGGCGCGGGCGTGGACTTCGACCCGGGCGGCTTCGTCCGGATCGCCTCCGCGCTGCACCTGTCCTACGACGACCTGCTGGAGGGCCGTACGGGGCTGCCGCCCGGGCAGGGCGAGCCGGCCGTGCACCCCGCGCTGCTGCGCCTGACCGAGCACGAGTGCTGGGATCGGCTGGGCAGTCGGGGCGTGGGCCGGGTCGCGCTCGCCCTCGAGCCGAGCCCCGGTGTCTTCCCGGTCAACTACGCGGTGGACGCCCATGCCGCGGACGGCCCGTCGATCGTCTACCGGACCGCCCCGGACAGCGTGGCCGCGCCCGGCGCGGGCGCCGCGGTGTCCTTCGAGGTGGACCGGGTGGACGACCACGTCAGCCAGGGCTGGAGCGTGCTGCTGTCCGGCGTCGCCGAGCACGTGGACGACCCGGTGGTGGCCCGCCGGCTCAGCGAGAGCCACGTGGTGGAGCCGTGGTCCGGCGGCGACCTGCCGCTGTGGGTGCGGATACGGCCGGGGCACGTCAGCGGGCGGCGGATCGGGGTGCTGTGAGCCGCCGGACCCGTACCCCCGCCGGGTGGGCGCCCCGGCGGGGGCGGTCGCACCGAACGAGGAGGCGGACACCATGCGCCGTACGGTCGCCGTCGGAGTCGACGGTTCCCCCGAGAGCCTGGCCGCCGCGGACTGGGCGGCGCGCGAGGCCGTACGGCGGCGGGTGCCGCTGCGGCTGGTGAACGCGGCTGCCCCGGCGCCCGGGCTGGCCGGCCCCGCCGACCCGCACCCCGCGCCGGTCACCGTGAACTGGTCGCCGTACGCCGTGGCCGACGAGCTGCGGCGCGCCCACCCCGCGGCGGAGATCACGGTCGACCAGGTCGCCGGGCAGGCGCTGCCCGTGCTGTTCGCCGCCGCCGACGAGGCGGCGCTGGTGGTGCTGGGCTCCCGCGGGGTGGGCGCCGCGGCCGGCTTCCTGCTGGGGTCGGTCGCCCTGACCGTCGCCGGACAGGCACCCGTGCCCGTCGTCCTGGTGCGGGCCGCCCGCACCTCCGAGGCGCGCGGCGGCGGCGACGTGGTGCTCGGCCTCGACCTGGTCCGGCCCGGCGAGGGGGTGCTGCGGTTCGCCTTCGACGCCGCCGCCCGGCGCAGCGGCACCCTGCGCGTCGTCCACGGCTGGAGCCAGGGGCCCCCGGCCGGCCCCGACGCCGGTACCGAGGTGCTCGCCGCCGCCCTCGCCCCCTGGCGCGAGCACTACCCGCAGGTCCGCGTCTCCGGCGAAGCGGTCACCGCCGACCCCGCCCACCACCTCCTCGCCGCCTCCGCCGACGCCGCCCTCCTCGTCCTCGGCCGCCACGAACCCCCCACCCGCCTCTCCCCGCACCTCGGCCCCACCACCCACACCGTCCTCCACCAGGCCCCCCTCCCCGTAGCCGTCATCCCCGCCACCTGACCCCGGCGGCCCGCGGCCACCCGCGGACCCGCCCCCGGGAGCGCTACTCCTACGTAACGTCACAACTCGGCCACTCCGCCGATGCCCGGCGAAGCGGGCTGGCACGCTCATCCCTCCGCAACCGAACCAGGGGGGACGAACATGCGCAGCCACGCCCGTATCACCAGATCCGACGGCCCCGCGCGGCACGGGAGACGCAGGGGCCTGCGGGCCGCCGCGGCCGGCGCCGCGGTCGCCACCGGGCTGCTCGCGAGCGCCTGCGGGCCGGCCGCTTCCGGGACGGGGAACCCGGCGCCGCCCGCCACCACCACTGCGGCCGCCACGACCGCGCCTGCCACCACCGCGCCCGCGTCAGCCTCCGCGTCCCCCTCCGGGACGACTGCAGGGCCCACCTCGCCGCCGCCCACCACCGTGCCGGTGACTGCGACGGCGCCTCCGGCCGCTCCGACCACTCGCGCCGCCACCCACCGGCCGACGGCCGCGCCCACCACGCGGCACACCACGGCTCGTACCGAAGCGCCGGTCGCGCCCGGGGGCGGGGCCACCGCCAAGTGCAACGACGGCACCTACTCCTACAGCCTCCACCACCAGGGGACCTGCTCCCACCACGGCGGAGTCGCCGTCTTCTACAAGTAGGCCGCCCCGGCGCCGGGGTAGCGCGAAGGGCGGCGGCCCGGTGGGGCCGCCGCCCTTCGCGTGGGGGGTGGTGGGTGCGTGCGGGGTGCGCGCGGGGGCGTCAGTACGCCGAGTTCACGTTGTCCATCGAGCCGTACTTGTGGGCCGCGTAGTTGCAGGCCGCGGTGATGTTGGCGACGGGGTTGTAGATGTTCCAGGACGTGCCGGACACGTGGTAGGTGTCGAAGGTCGGGTTGATCACCTGGAGCAGACCCTTCGAGGGGATGCCGTTGCGGGCGTTGATGTCCCACAGGTTGATCGCCTTCGGGTTGCCGCTCGACTCGCGCATGACGTTGCGGTGGATGCCCTCGTACGTGCCGGGGATGCCCTTCTTGTGCATGATGTCGAGGGACTGGCGTATCCAGCCGTCGAGGTTGTTCGGGTAGGTCTTCACCGCGGCCTTCTTCGCGGCGGCGGCCTTCTTGGCAGCGGCGGCCTTCTTCGCGGCAGCCGCCTTCTTCGCGGCGGCGGTCTTCTTCGCTGCCGCGGCCTTCTTCTCGGCGGCCGCCTTCTTCACGGCTGCCTCGTGCGCGGCGGTCTTCTTCGCGTCCGCCGTCTGCACGGCGGCGACCAGGTCGACCTTGTGCGTGGTGCCCTGCGTGGCGCTGTGCACCACGAGCGCGGACTGCTGGACCGGCTGACCGGCGGAGACGCTGAACCCGGTGGTGGCGTCGCTCGCCGCGGTCGCCGAACCGGCTCCTGCGGTCGCTTCCACGCCCACGACCGCGAGCAGGGCCGCGGCCGCGGCGGTGGTGCCGACAGTCGTGATCTTGCGCTGCTTCGACAGCCGGGTGAACGAGGAGACGCCGGGGAGCTTCTTGGTGACCGTGGGGAACTGCATTGCGGGTTTACCTCTTCCGTTGGGGACTCGTGAATTGTTAGAGCTCCCGGATTCAACGGTCAAAGGTCGCATCTACGGACAAAACCGTAGGTGAATTGGGTGCCGGAAAAGGGTCCGCGCACACCCGCCGCGTCACGCCGCCCGCCCGCCCGCAGGCCCTACTAACGCGCTTAGTTTGTGACGTGGGCTATATCGAGGGGATCACACAGGACCTCCTCAGCAAGCACAGGACGTACCCGGCCGTGTGCACACGGTGCCGAAATTCCGGCGGTTTTCCGGGGCGCGCCGACATACGCTCGCACCGGCCGGGAAGCGGGCCCGGCGACCCGCCGGCCGACGGCCGCGGAAAGAGGCGAGCGCCGTGGGCGACCAGGTCACCGTGGACAGCAAGGACGATCCGACCAGCACGCGCGGCCCCCGGGTCGCCGCGGCACGCGCGGCGCTCGGCCCGGTCGGCGTGGTCCTGCCGGTGTCGTTCACCGGCCAGCCCGCGGTGTCGGCCCAGCGCGCGGCCGTCGTACAGCTGGAGCAGGCCGGCTACCGCACCGCGTGGACGAACGAGGTGGTCGGCGGCAAGGACGCCCTCGTCCACGCGTCGATCCTGCTCGGCGCGACCCGGCACCTGGTGCTCGGCACCAGCATCGCCAACATCTGGGCCCGCTCCCCGCAGACCCTGCACGCCGCCGCGGCCCAGCTCGCCGAGGCGTACCCCGGGCGCTTCGTGCTCGGCGTCGGCGTCGGCTACCCCGACCAGGCGGCGGCGGTCGGCCGTGCGTACGGCAGCCCGCTCGCCACGCTCCGCGACCACCTCGGCCGGATGGACGCCCCGACCCAGCCGCCCGCGCCGGAGGCGCCCTACCCCCGGATCGTCGCCGCCAACGGGCCGCGGATGCTGGCGCTGGCCGCCGAGCTGAGCGACGGCGCCCTGCCCGCCGGGATGCCCGAGGCGTACACCGCCTACGCCCGGAAGGTGCTCGGGCCGGACCGGCTGCTGGCCGTCGGGCTGAGCGTGGTGCCCGGCGACGACCCCGAGCAGACCCGCGCCGCCGCCCGCCAGATGGCGACCGCCCTGCTCAGCCGCCCCTCCTACGCGGCGGTCGCCGCCAAGCTGGGCCTGCCCGGCGCCGTCGCCGACCCCGCCACTCCGGACGACGCGCTGGTGGACGCCCTCGTCGCCCACGGCGGCCCCGACGCGATCGCGGCCGCTGCCCGCCGGCACCTCGCCGCGGGCGCCGACCATGTCCTGCTCCTGCCGCAGCCCGGCGAGGAGTACGCCGCCGCCGTCGACACCCTGGCCGCGCTGGCCCCGGCCCTGGCGGACCTCGCCTGACGGCGGCCGGGGGCGTCCTCAGGGCCTGTCGTGCGGACCGCCGGGTGACGCGGCGCCGCGGAGATCCGGGCGACAGGCCCTACCGCAAGTAGCTCGGCTCCCGAGGCGGCCGGCCATATGACAAACTCGCCGTCCGATACGAGGCGACCGTGCTGGTCGCAGCCCGCAACGAGTGGCTGTGACCAGCGCTTTCGGGACCGACTCTAGGTGTGGAACGTGGTGGTTGCCTCCAGGGCCGCCCGGCCGGTCGCGACCCGGTTCACCGGCGCGTTCTCGTCGGCGTAGCCGAAGGAGATACCCACGAGCAGCTTCCCCTCGTCCACTCCGAGTTGATCGCGGACAGTGTCGGCGTAGAAGCTGAGCAGGCCCTGCGGGCAGCTGGCCACGCCGTAGCCGGTCATGGCCAGCAGCAGCGTCTGCAGGTAAGCGCCGGCGTCGGCGGCCAGTCGCGGCCCGCCGTCGCCGGTGACGAACAGGAACGCGGCGTGGGGCGCCCCGTAGAAGCCCAGACTCTCCGCGTCGTAGGCCGTGCGCGCCGGGTGGTCGTCGGGGTTGATGCCCAGCGCTCCGTACAGACTGGCACCGAAGGCGGCCCGCCGTTCCTGGTGGACGGGAGCGTACATGTCCTCGGCGTACGGGTAGTCGGCCGTGACGCGTCGCTCGGCGTGCGCCGTTCGCAGGGCGTCGGCCAGACGGTCTCGCCGTGCGCCACCGACCACCTCGACCCGCCACGGCTGCGCGTTGGAATTGGACGGCGCGGTGCCGGCCAGGGAGAAGACCTCGCGCAGAGTGTCCTCGGGTACCGGGTCGGGACGGAATGCGCGAGTCGCGCGGCGCCCGCGGATCAGCTGCTCGGCGTACTCCGACGTTCGCGTCCCGCCCGGCTGTGTCCCGCCGGTGGGCGCCTGGCTCGTGCGTGTCCGGGTGAAGGCCGGTCCGCTCATGGAACTCTCCTCAGGATCACTGAAGTAAACGTAACCGTTTACCTGAAGGGCCACTATAGCCAGCCGCTCCCTCCGAAGTAAACGAGAACGTATACTTACGTCATGACCACGATGACGACGGCGTCTCGACGGCCGGGGCGCGGAGGGCGGGAGCGCATCCTGGCCGCCGCGGCCGGACTGTTCGCGGCCCAGGGGATCAACGCGACCGGCATGGAGCAGATCGCGGAGCGGGCGCCGGTGTCCAAGCGCACCCTCTACGCGCACTTCAGGACCAAAGACGAGCTGGTCCTCGCCCATCTCAAGGACCTCTCCTCGACGGGGCACACCCTGGAGAGCGTGCTGGCACGCGAGGACATCCCCGCCAAGGAGCGCATCCTCGCACTGTTCGACCCGCCCCCGACCGGCACGGACCCCGTGCGCGGATGCCCGTTCATCGACGCCGCCGCGGAGTTCCCCGACCCCCAGAACGAGGTCCATTCCTACGCCCGCGAAATGAAACTGCTGATGGTGCGGCTGGTGACCGACCTGGTGGCGGAAATGGGCTGCCGCGAGCCCGCCGTCCTCGCCGAGCAACTCGTGACCCTCGCGGACGGCGCCGCCAGCCGCGCCATGGTGCTGGGCGAGTGGAACTACGGCCGGCACGCGCGGACAGCGGCGGAGACCCTCCTGGAAAACGCGCTGCCGACCACGATCTGACAGGTCCTACCGGGTTGCTCGATATGCCTGGCGCCTGATGCGAAGATCCCGCCGCTCGACCGAGAGGAAAGCGGGACTTTCACGACAGGCCCTGGTACCCCAGCGCGTCGAGCGCGGCCTTCGTGGCGTCCGCGACCAGCCCGTCCGCGGACGCCGCGTCCGCGCGCCCGCGGTCGGACAGCACACTGACCACCACGGGCGCGCCGTGCGGCGGCCAGGCCACCGCGATGTCGTTGCGGGTCCCGTACCCGCCGCTGCCGGTCTTGTCGGCGACCTTCCACCCCGACGGCACCCCGGCCCGCACATAGGGGCCGCCGGTGGTGTTGCGCACCATCAGGCCGGTGAGCAGAGCGCGGCGGCCGGCCGGCAGGGCGCCGCCGACCAGCAGCGCGCGCAGGTCGGTGCCGAGCGCGCGGGCGGTGCTGGTGTCGCGGGTGTCCCCGGGGAGGGCCGTGTTGAGCGCGGGCTCGGGCCGGTCGACCCCGGTGACGGCGTCGCCCATGCCGCGCACCGCCCGCCGCAGCCCGGCCGGGCCGCCGAGCCGGTCCAGCATCAGGTTCTCGGCGGTGTTGTCGCTGTACCGCAGTGCCGCCGCCATGACCGCCCGCAGCGTCATCCCGCCGCCCGGGCCGCTCCCGGCGTGCCGCGACGTCACCGGCGAGTACGCCACCAGGTCCGCGGCCGGATACCTGACGACCTCGTCGAGCCCGGCGTCCGTCTCCCGGGCCAGGAGCGCGGCCGCGGCGAGCACCTTCACCGTCGAGCAGTGCGCGAACCGCCGGTCCGCCCGGTAGGCGACGCTCCGGCCCGACCCGGTGTCCAGGACGTACACCCCGAGGTGCGCGCGGTACCGCTGCTCCAGCGCGGCCAGCGCCCCGGCCGCGTCGGCGTCCCGGACGGTGCCGGTGCCCGCCGGGGAGGGCGCGACATGCGCGGCGCGGGGCGCGCCGGCACCGCACCCGGCCGTCAGGAGGGATACGGCGGCGAGCGCACCCGCCGCCCGCCGGGTACGCCGATCGGTCGCAGGCATGCGCACCACTGTGGGCGGCGCGCCCCACCGGGTCAACGACCCCCGCCGCCGTGGCGCGGCCCGCCGGCTCACAGGCCGACGTCGCGGCGGCTCATGTCGGCCAGCGACTCGCGCCGCACCAGCACGCGGGCCGCGCCGTCGCGGACGGCGACGACCGGGGGACGGCCGACGAGGTTGTAGTCGGAGGCCATCGACAGGTGGTAGGCGCCGGCGGCGGGCACCGCCAGGAGGTCGCCGGGCCGGATGTCGGCGGGCAGCGGCACCCCCTCGGCGAGGATGTCGCCCGCCTCGCAGTGCCGGCCGACCACGGTGACCGGGGCCGTGGCGGCGGGGGAGCGGCGGCCGACGAGGCGCGGGGCGTAGCGGACCCCGTACAGCGCGGGCCGGGGGTTGTCGCCCATGCCGCCGTCGACGGCGACGAAGGTGCGCACCGGGGTGCGCTTGACCGACAGCACGCGGTAGACCGCGACCCCGGCCGGGCCGACCACCGCGCGCCCGGGCTCCAGGGTGAGGCGGGGCACGGGCAGCCCGGCCCGGGCGCAGCCGGCCGCCAGCTCGGTGCGGACCCGGTGGGCCAGCAGCCGCGGGTCGAGCGCCTGCTCGCCGGGGCGGTAGGCGATGGCATGCCCGCCGCCGAGGTCGAGCCGGCCCAGGACCAGGCCGTGCCGGTCGCGGATACGGGCCATCAGCCCGACCATCCGGCGCAGCGCGGCGACGTACGGGCCGGTGGTGGCGATCTGCGAGCCGAGGTGGCAGTGCAGGCCGACGAGTTCGAGGCGCGGCTGCCCGATGATCCGCTCGACGGCGTGGTGCGCGGAGCCGTCGGCGAGGGACAGGCCGAACTTCTGGTCGTCGGTGCCGATGCGCACTGCGGCGTGCGCGCCGGCCGCCACGCCCGGCGCGACCCGCACCATGACCTGCTGGCGGTCGGTGGGCGCCACGATGGACGCCAGCCGGGCGATCTCGGACATGCCGTCCAGGACGATCAGCCCGACACCCAGGCGCACCGCGGTGTTCAGGTCCTCCGGGCTCTTGGCGTTGCCGTGCAGCACGATCCGCTCGGCGGGCACGCCCGCCGCGACGGCCACACCCAGTTCCCCGGCCGAGCAGACGTCGAGTCCGAGCCCCTCGTCGGCCACCCACCGGGCGACGGCACGGCACAGGAACGCCTTGGCCGCGTAGAGGACCTCGGCGTCGGGGAACGCGGCGCGGTAGGCGCGGCAGCGGTCGCGGACCTCGCCCTCGTCGAGGACGTACAAAGGGGTGCCGAACCGCTCGGCGGCCTCGACGAGGGAGACCCCGCCGACGGTGACGTCCTGGTCGCCGCCGGCCGGCAGCCGGGTCGAGGCGGGCCAGATCGCGAGGTCCGGGGCGGGGGAGGCGACGGAGACGGACATGTCGCGCGCCCCCTCAGCCGATCGCCCGCAGCGCGCCGGGGCGCCGCACGGTCGGTCCGGTCGGCACGGACACCGGTGCCGCCGGTGCCGCCGGCACCCGGGCGGGCGCGGGCGCGCAGAACCGCGGGTCCACCGTCACGCAGGTGACGCCCAGCGGTTCGGCGAGCGCCCGCAGCGCCGCCGCCGACAGCCTGACCCACGGCTGGTCGGGGCCCAGCGCCGCCGCCAGGCGCTCGGCGCTGGTGAAGCCGACCGCGGTGCGGGTGCCCAGCGGGGTGCGGAAGAAGCGCGCGGTGCACCCGCCCGGGCCCGGACGGACGGGGACGAGCAGCGGTCCGGCCGGGACGGGTTCGTGGGGGTCGGGGTCCTCCGGGTGACGGGTCGCAGCCACAGGTGCCTCCAGGTGCAGAGCGTGGAACCGGCGTCCGGCGGGGTGCCGTGGGCGCCTCGTCGACGCTAAGCCCGCGGACCTGGGTGCCCGCCGCCCCCTGACGCGCGCTTGACGCCCCGCGGCGCCCTCCTGACGGGACGCTGACGGCCACCGCGCGGCCCGGCCGGCCCGGTGCTCAGGCCAGGCGGCAGGGGACTTCCAGGTCCTCCGAGAGGTAGTGGATGGCGCAGACCCGGTGGTAGCCGTCGGCGATCAGCAGCGGCCGGCCGCGCAGCAGCAGCACCGGGGAGAGCTTCTTGCCGAGCACCGCCTTCTTCATGTCGTGGGCGACGTGCGGGTTGCGGGCGGACAGCAGCTCCAGGCCCGAGGCGCGCAGGATGTCCTTGGCCTTCCTGGACGTGGTGGGGACCGCCCTCAGGCGCCGCACCGCGTCCTGGGCCTGCTCGGGCGGCAGCAGGAGTTCGAGGTAGTCCGCGGCCGCGGGGAAGTCGTGCTCCTCGGGGTCCTTCTTCCACACCGGGTCGGTCATCGCGCCTGCTCCCCGCCGCCGGCCGCCGCCCGGCGGGTGACGGTGACCTTGAGGTGCTTCATGATCGGCTGGTCGCTCTGCGTGCTGCGGTCGCCGATCGCGCACAGCACGTTCATCTCGGGCATGTAGCCGGCCGCGCAGCCGCGCGGGATGCCGTACGGGATCGCGAGGTAGCCCTCCAGGGTGCGGGTGCTGCCGTCCCCGGCGGTGCTGGTGATGTCGACCGGGTCGAACGGGTCGAGTCCGCGCTCGCCCATGTCCTCGGGGTTCATGAAGACCAGGGTGCGCAGGTTGCGCACCCCGCGGTAGCGGTCGTCCTCGGAGTAGATCGTGGTGTTCCACTGGTCGTGCGAGCGCATCGTCCCCAGCGACAGGGTGCCCGGCGCGGGCCGGACGTCCGGCAGGGCCGCGGTGGAGAACTCCGCCCGCCCCGAGGGCGTGTGGAAGACCAGCTCCCGCGCCGGCTGCCTGATCCGGAAGCCCAGCGGCAGCCGCACCCGGCGGTTGAAGTCCTCGAAGCCGTCCAGGACCTTGGCCATGGTGTCGCGGACGCGGTCGTAGTCCTCGACGTACCACTCCCAGGCGGTGGCGCTGTCCGGGAGGGCGGCGCGGGCCAGGCCCGCGATGATGGCGGGCTCGGAGAGCAGGTGCGGGGAGGCCGGGCGCTTCATCCCCACCGACAGGTGCACCATGCTCATCGAGTCCTCGACCGACGTGCTCTGCACCCCGCCCGGCCGCTCGTCCTTCTCGGTGCGGCCCAGGCACGGCAGGATCAGGGCCTGGCGGCCGTGCACCAGATGGCTGCGATTGAGCTTGGTGCTCACCTGCACGGTGAGGTCGCAGGCCCGCAGCCCCGCGAAGGTGTACGCGGTGTCGGGCGCGGCCCGCGCGAAGTTGCCGCCCATGCCGACGAAGACCCTCACCTCGCCGCGGTGCATCGCCTCCAGGGTGCGGACGGTGTCCAGGCCGGGCGCGCGCGGCGGGTCGATGCCGCACACCGCGGCCAGCCGGTCCAGGAACGCGGCCCCGGGCCGGTGGTCGATGCCGCAGGTCCGGTTGCCCTGCACGTTGCTGTGCCCGCGCACCGGCGAGGGCCCGGCGCCCTCGCGCCCCAGGTTCCCGCGCAGCAGCAGGAGGTTGACGATCTCCCGGACGGTGTCCACCCCGTGCTCGTGCTGGGTGATGCCCAGGCACCAGCTGAAGATGCTGCGGTCGGCGTCGCGGTAGACCTGCGCGGCGGCACGGATTGCCGCGCGGGTCAGACCGCTCTGCTCCTCGATCTGCGGCCACGGCGTCCGCTCGCACAGCGCCCGGTACTCCGCGAAGCCGCTGGTGTGGCGCTCGACGAACTCCGCGTCCAGCGCCTTCGGGTCGACGGCGGCCAACTCGAACACGGCCTTGGACATGCCGCGCAGCAGCGCCATGTCCCCGCCGATGCGCACCTGGAGGTCGAGGGTGCCGGTCGGGGTGGACTTCGCCAGCGCCATGTCGGTGAACTCGTGCGGCACGATCGTCCGGGTCGCGGCCGCCTCGACCAGCGGGTTCACGTGCACGATCTGCGCGCCGCGGCGGTAGGCGGCGGCCAGCGCGGTGAGCATCCTCGGCGCGTTGGAGGCGGCGTTGACGCCCAGGACGAACAGCGCGTCCGTCGCCTCCCAGTCCCCCAGGTCGACGGTGCCCTTGCCGGTGCCCAGCGCCGCGGTCAGCGCCCGGCCGCTCGCCTCGTGGCACATGTTGGAGCAGTCCGGCAGGTTGTTGGTGCCGAGCTCCCGGGCCATCAGCTGGTACAGGAACGTCGCCTCGTTGCCGAGCCGGCCCGAGGTGTAGTAGGCGGCCCGGTTCGGGTCGTCCAGCGCCCGCACGGTGCGGCCGAACAGCGCGAAGGCGTCCGCCCAGGTGATGGGCACGTAGTGGTCCGAGGCCGCGTCGTAGACCATCGGCTCGGTCAGCCGGCCCTGGTCCTCCAGGGCGAAGTCGCTCCACCCCGACAGCTCGGTGACCGAGTGCGCGGCGAAGAAGTCCCGGTCCACCCGCTTGCGGGTCATCTCCCAGGTGACGTGCTTGATGCCGTTCTCGCAGATGTCCAGGTGCAGGCCCTTGGTGTCGTCCGGCCAGGCGCACCCGGGGCAGTCGAAGCCGCCGTTCTCGTGGTTCATCTTCATGATCGCCCGCGGGCCGTCCAGCAGCTCGCCCTGCCGGGCCAGCGCGCGGCCGACGCTCGCGGCGGCGCCCCACCCCGCGGCCGGGTGGCGGTAGCGGCGGAAGGCGGGGCGGCCGTCGGGCGCGGCGGCCCGCTGCGACGCGGCGCCGGGCAGGGCGTCCCCGGTGGCCGGGGCCTGCGCCGCCGCGTCCCCGTCGCGGTGGCCGGTGTCGCCGTCGGTGCTCATGGCTGGGGTCCTTCCGCCGTCGCGGGGGAGGCAGGCGGCGCGGCCTCCCGGCACGTCTCGGGGTTCGCCGCATGCTAAGCCGGGGTGTGCCGGTGCTGCCACGCGACAGGCCGGGCACCGGCGGTTCGCGGGGTGCGCGGAAGCCCGCGGTCGCGCCCCCGATGTTATCGATGCCAAAACCACTTCTCGATGCGGCGAAGCGCCTGGACAAACACCAGATCCAGGCGATGGGTCCACTCCGGCTCTGGTGTTATCGATGCCAACTGGCTAGGGTTCCGGGCAACTTCACCACGCCCGCCGTCCGTGCCTCGGACGGCGACGATCCGCCGTCGACCCAACCCCCCCGAGACGAAGGACTGGCATGCCACACCCTCGAACAAGACTGGCCGTCGCGCTGCTGGCCGCGGCCCTGGCCGTGGTCGGCGCCGGCGCCGGGACCGGCGCGACCGCCGCCACGGCGACCACCACGGCCGCCGCCTCCCCGGCCGCCTCCGGCTACACGGTCTCCGTCGGGACGACCGGCAGCTACGCCTACCCCACCGACACCCCGGCCAGCTCGTACATCGACAAGGACGGCACCTACTACTTCCAGCAGTCCGTCGCCGACTACGGCACCGACGGGCCGCGCTCCTGGGACTTCTTCACCGGCACCGACATGGACACCGCGACCCGCTCCGGCGCGATCAGCGACGCGGTGAACCCGGCCGAGCCGCGCGACCGCAACAACGACACGACCTGGCGCTGCGACAACAGCCCCACCGGCAAGGACGCCACCCCCGCCCCGGCCGGCTCCGGCTACACCCAGCGCAACTTCTGCGACCTGGTGGGCACCTGGGTCGACCCCGACACCGGCGACTGGTACGGGCTGGTGCACAACGAGTTCACCCCGCAGCCCTTCGGCGACGGCATCCACTTCGACGCCATCGACTACGCCGTCTCCACCGACCAGGGCCGCACCTGGACCATCAAGGGCCACGCGCTGACCTCGCCGTACAGCACCGAGCGCGGCGACACCGCGGCCTTCCCGCAGCAGACCTACTACTACGGCGACGGCGACCAGCGGCTGTTCGTCGACACCGCCTCGGGGTACTTCTACGTCTACTACGGCTCGCGCGCGGTGGACAAGAACGGCGGCTGGAAGGCGTTCTACGAGCACGTCGCCCGCGCCCCGATCGCCGCGAAGATGGCACCGGACTCCTGGCAGAAGTGGTACGACGGCTCCTGGTCGCAGCCCGGCACCGGCGGCAAGGAGAGCAACATCGTGCCGGTGGCCTCGGCGGGCGACACCGGCTACACCGACCCCGCCGCCGAGTACGACCCGGCCACCCCGGGCACCGTCAGCGCGCAGGTCGCGGCCGGCACCGCCCCGCCCACCTCGCCGCTGTTCGTGATGGACGTCTCCTACGACGCCTACCTCGGGCTCTACATCGGCGAGCCGCAGGCGGTCGACCAGAGCGGCAACGCGCCCCAGCAGTTCTACGCCACCGCCGACCTCGCCACCCAGAAGTGGACCCTGCTCGGCGACACCGGCGGCTACACCACCGCGTCGTGGTACCGCTGGATGCTGGACAGCGCGAACAAGACCAGCTCCACCATCGTCGGCCGCAGCTTCCGCGCCTACTGCTCGATCGCCTGCGCCGACGGCTCCGACGGGCAGTACGCGAACGTGACGATCGACCCGGCCGGGTCCGCCGCCGCGCCGGTCGTCTCGGGCGGCACCTACACGATCGCGAGCGGCGCCGGGCGGGTGCTCGCCGCCCGCGGCGCCGGCACCGCGGCGGCGGCCCCGGCCGCGGGCCGGCCGGCCGCGCAGAGCTGGAAGTTCACCGCGAACGGCGACGGCTCGTACCGGATCACCAGCGCCGCCACCGGCCGGGCGCTGGGCGTGCCCACCGGCGCCGCCGGCCGGGCCTGGGGCACGGCGCCGGTGCTCACCGCGCTGCCGGCCGCCGGTCCCACCGTCGGGCAGCAGTGGTTCGTGCTGCCCGGCACCTCCGCCGACGGCACGCGGACCGGCACCTTCAAGCTGGTCAACCGCTACAGCGGGCTGGTGCTCGCACTGCCGGCCGCCGCCGGTCGGGGCACCGAGACCACCCCGGCGCGCAGCTGGAGCGACCGCACCGGCAGCGCCGTCGGCGGTCGGCGCGGCGCCGCCGAGCAGACCCTGACGCTGACCGCCGCCGGCTGACCCGGCCCCGCCCCGACGACACGGCACGGCGGGCGGCGGGGGCGCCGCAACGCGCCCCCGCCGCCCGCCGGCTGATGTCCCGTCAGGAGCAGGTGACCTGCGCGTCCGCCCAGTCCGCGTGGTCGCTGTCGTTGCCGTCGCCGCCGTCGGTGACGATCAGCTGGACCTGCTGGGCGCCGGTGACGTCGGCGGCCAGCGGGGTCGGCCCGTCGGCATTGGTGAGTACCCCGCTGTCGGCGACCTGCCGGCCGTCGGCGGTCACCTCGAACTCCACGGTGCCCTTGCCGTCCTTCTCGTCGTCCACGCCGACGGTCGCGGTGACCGTGCTGCACCCGCCGCCGAGGTAGTAGGTGACCGTGCTGGGCGCGTGGGCGCCCAGGCCCTTGGCGAAGACGGTGCCGCCGATCGTCAGCGGGTGGCCGTCGCCGGCCGCGGTCTCGCCGTTGCTCTGGTCCCGCTCGACCGGGCCCCACCCGTTCGTGGCGGTCACCCAGTCCAGGTCGCTGAGGTAGCTGGTGCCGGACGGCGGCGGCACCTCCACGGTGACACTGCCCGCCAGCGGCACGCTCACCTGCTTGCGGCCGCCCGGCGGGTCGTAGCTGACCGTCCCGGACAGCGGGTACGTGCCCTGCGCGGTGCCGGTCGGCGCCGTGACGGTCCACGGCGTGGCGAACGTACGGCCCTTGAGCAGCAGCGGGGTGCCGGTCGCGCCCGCGGCCTTCACCGTCCAGCCCGCCGGGGCGTCCAGGCTGACGTGCAGACCGGTGGCCGGCAGCGCGCCGAGGTCGGTGGCGTAGGTGTCCACGGTCGCGGAGGCGCCGGGCTCGAGGTGGTCGGGCGCGTGCGAGACGCCGGTGTCCAGCAGCGCCGGGTCGCGCAGCGCGGCCGCGCCGCCCGCCGCGCTCGCGCCGACCCGCAGCAGCACCGTGCCGTGCGCGGGCACCGTCGCCGCCAGCGTGCCCGCGCTGTCGTAGTCGGTGTGGCTCCACAGGTCGCGCACCGCGTAACTGGCGCGGCGGGGCAGCCCGGCGGCCTCGGCGGTGGTGGAGATGTGCTGCGCGGTGTCGGCGGAGTTGAACAGCGCCACCGCCCGGCCGCCGTCGGCGAGCTTCTTGCTGAGCACGTAGGTGCCCGCGGAGGTGTCGGAGGAGATGACGGTGGCCGCCGAGCCCAGCGGGTCCTGGTTCAAAGCGATGACGTCCTTGTTGCCGAGGATCGCCAGCGTCTGCGGGGTGGCCTTGCGCAGGTCGGTGCCGATCAGCAGCGGCGCGTCCATGACCGACCAGAGCGAGAAGTGGGTGCGGTACTCCGTGTCCGTCATGCCGCCGTTGCCGACCTCCAGCATGTCCGGGTCGTTCCAGCGGCCCGGTCCGGAGTCGGCGCCCAGCGGCATGTTCGCCTTGGCGATGCCGAGCATGCTCGACCAGGAGTCGTTGATGTCGCCGGTGGTGCGCCAGGAGTTGCCGACGTCGCCGGCCCACTGCCAGGGGTCGTTGACGCCCCACTCGCACAGCGAGAAGACGATCGGGCGGCCGGTGGCCTTCAGCGCGTCGCGCATCGCGGTGTAGCGCGCCACGTAGTCCGCCTGCGTGCCGTCGCTCTGGTTGTTGCAGTTGTCGTACTTGAGGTAGTCCACGCCCCAGTCCGCGAACGACTGCGCGTCGGTGGCCTCGTGGCCGAGGCTGCCGGGGTAGCCGGCGCAGGTCGCGGTGCCCGCGTCCTCGTAGATGCCGAGCTTGAGGCCCTTGGCGTGCACGTAGTCGGCGGTGCCCTTGATCCCGTCGGGGAACTTCGCCGGGTCCGGCACCAGCCGCCCGTCGGCGTCGCGGGTGTGCGTCTGCCAGCAGTCGTCGATGTTGACGTAGGTGTAGCCGTCGTCCTTCAGCCCGGAGCTGACCAGGTAGTCGGCGGTCTGCTCGATGAGCTGCTCGCTGACGTCGCACCCGAAGGCGTTCCAGTCGTTGAAGCCCATCGGCGGGGTCAGCGCCAGGCCGTTGTCGAGAGCGGCGGCGGGCGCCGCGGCGACGGCCACCTGCGCGGCGGTGGCGGCGGCGCCCAGACCGCCGGCCCACAGCACGCCGGCGGTCGCACAGGCGATCAGCCTGCGGACGGATCTTGGCATGTGGCTTCCTCTGCTCGCGTGATTCGGAGAACCGAACGGAACGGAACAGGGCCGGCCCCTCCCGGCCGGCCCGGCCTGCGCGCATGCGTCGGACGTCCGGCCGACGGCGGCTCGCGCGCAGGCAATTCAACGTAAGGAAACAGAGTCGAGCATTTTCTTTCGCGGCCACACCGTAGAAGCTGTGACGTGTCTTTGACAAGACATGTGCGCCGGGCTCTCCTGCGCGCTGTGGCGTACCGCCGCAGCCGGTTCGCCCCGCGAAAAACCCGGAAAAAACCGGCAAAACTCGGTAGAACCTGGGAAAAGGGAACGGGCCCGGTGGGAAGGCCGGGCCCGTCGAAGGAGGAGGGGAGGGGGAGGGGGTCAGGAGCGGGTGGCCACCGACAGCAGGACGTCCACCAGGCGGTCGGCGGCGTCGGGGCGGCCGTGGGCGCGGGCCTGAGCGGCCATGGCGGCGCGGCGGGCGGGGTCGGTGAGCAGCGGGCCGGCCGCGGCCACGAGGCGGTCGGCGGTGACCTCGCCGATCAGGGCGACGGCGGCGCCGGACTCCTCCAGGTGCCGGGCGTTGTGGGCCTGTTCGTTGCCCGCGGAGGTGGCCAGCGGGATGAAGACGGCCGGCTTGCCCAGCGCCGTCAGCTCGGCGAGGGTGCCGGCGCCGCTGCGCGAGACCACCAGGTCGGCCAGCGCGAGCACGTCCGGCAGCTCGGGGCCGACGAAGCCGGTGAGGTGGTAGCGGGCGGCCAGCCCCGGGTGCAGGCCGGCCACATGGCGGCGCAGGTCGTCCACGTTGGCCGGGCCGCACTGGTGGATGACGTTCGCCCGCTCCAGCAGCCAGGGCAGCGCGTCGCGCACCACGTCGTTGATCTGCTGCGAGCCCTGCGCGCCGCCGGTGACGTAGACCGTGGGCAGGCCGCGCTCGAAGCCGTACAGGTTCAGCGCGCTGATCGCCTTGTCCGGGTGGCCGGTCAGCACCTCCGGGCGGATCGGGTTGCCGGTCACCACCGCGAGGGGCCGCAGCTGCTCGGGCAGCAGGGCGAGCGAGGAGTCGGAGGACAGCGCGATCCGGGCCGCCGAGCCGGCCAGCTTGCGGTTGGCCAGCCCCAGCCGCACCGTCTGCTCGTGCAGCACCAGCGGGCGCTTGCACATGCGGGCGGCCAGGCCCGCGGGCACCGCGACATAGCCGCCGGTGGCCAGCACGACGTCCGGCCGGAACCCGGAGACGATCCGGCGCGCCTGCGCCACGCCGAGCGGCACCCGCGCCATGTCCCGCATGTTCGCGGGCGAGGCCATCTTCAGCGGGTTGCTGGAGCGGCGGATCTTGCCGGTGACGACGGTGTCGAAGGCGATGCCCTCGGCCGGGGCGACCCGCGCCTCCAGCCCCTCCTCGGTGCCGATCCACAGCACGTCGAGCGCGCCGCCGCCGGCCGCCAGCCGGGCCTGGAGGGTACGGATCGCGGTGAGCGCGGGATATGTGTGCCCGCCGGTGCCGCCTCCGGTGACGATCAGTCGGAAGGAGGACGGGACGGGCGGGGTGGCAGAGGGAGTGTTCACGCGCGCACCCTACCGACTCCGCTGCCGGTCCGCCGCCCGCGGTGCCGCTACCGCGGGCGCACCGGGACCTCGCGGTGCCGCGCAGGGTGCGGTCCGGGACCGTACGGGTGACCGCGCGGACGGCTCCGGACCACCCGCCGGCCGCCCGGCGGGCACTACGCTGCGGCCCATGGAAGCGACGCTGACGCTCAACTACCCGGCCCCCATACCCGCCGGGCACGAGATCGAGGTGACCGAGTTCGCCGACACCCGGCCGGAGAAGAAGCGCAACAGCTGGCACCCGGCGTGGGACCAGCCCTTCCGGCACCCGGTGATCCTCGACGTCGCCACCAACATTCGCTACATGAACCACATGCACGTCCACCGCGGCGACAACGGCGGCAACAGCTTCACGGCGAACGACTACCCGCTGACCCCGCGCACCGACCTCCCCGTCAGGCGCGTCTACCGGGCCCGGGTGCGGGCCTGCACACTGGTGATGGTGGAAGGGCTGGACGGCCAGCACACCAAGCTCGTCGTCGAGGTCCTCGGCCCCGCCGACGTGCCCGCAGCACCGCCCGCCGACGCGCCCGCCGCCCCGGAGGACCGCCGCCCGTACGGCCGTTGAGGCCCCGTCCGGGTTGCCGGTCGGCTGACCTCACGCCCCGGGCGGGGACTGCGGATCGCGGCCGTCGAAGACCGCCAGCAGCCGGTCGGCGGCGCCGGCCGCAGTGATCCTCCCGGCGCGCACCTGCTCCTCCAGGTACGGCGCCGCCGACCGCACCCCCGGGTGGCCGCGCAGGCGCCCCAGCAACTCGTCCTCGACCATCGACCACGCCCACGCGACCTGCTGCTCACGCCGTTTGGCGTCCAGCCGCCCGTCCTTCGCCAGCAGCGACCGGTGCTGCTCCAGCCGCTCCCAGACGGTGTCCAGGCCGCTCGACTCGCGGGCGCTGCAACTGAGCACCGGCGGCGTCCAGGACGCGTCCGCGGGGTGCATCAGCCGCAGCGCGCCCGCCAGTTCACGGGCGGCGCCGCGCGCGTCGCGCTCGTGCGGGCCGTCGGCCTTGTTGACCGCGATCACGTCCGCCAGCTCCAGCACGCCCTTCTTGATGCCCTGGAGCTGGTCGCCGGTGCGGGCCAGGGTGAGCAGCAGGAAGGAGTCCACCATGCCCGCCACGGCCGTCTCGGACTGGCCGACGCCGACGGTCTCCACCAGCACCACGTCGTATCCGGCGGCCTCCATCACCACCATCGACTCCCGGGTGGCCTTCGCCACGCCGCCCAGGGTGCCCGCGCTCGGCGAGGGCCGGACGAACGCCGACGGGTCCACCGCCAGCCGCTCCATCCGCGTCTTGTCACCGAGGATGGAGCCGCCGGTGCGGGTCGAGGACGGGTCCACCGCCAGCACCGCCACCTTGTGGCCCAGCCCGGTGAGCATGGTGCCGAAGGCGTCGATGAAGGTGGACTTGCCCACCCCCGGCACCCCGCTGACCCCGATCCGCCGGGCCCCGCCGCTGTGCGGCAGCAGCTGAGTCAGCAGCCGCTGCGCCAGCACCCGGTGCTCGGGCCGGGTGGACTCCACCAGGGTGATCGCCCGCGCCACGAAGGCGCGCCGCCCGTCGAGCACACCCTTGGCATAACCGTCGACGTCCCTGAGCATGCCGCGGCTACAACTCCTCGTGTCCGAGGGCGGCACCGAGCCGGGCCACCAGGTCGCGCGCCGCCTCCGGGATGACCGTGCCCGGCGGGAAGACCGCCGCGGCGCCCGCCTCGTGGAGCGCGGCGACGTCCTGCGGCGGGATCACCCCGCCCACCACGATCATGATGTCCTCCCGGCCCTCGGCCGCCAGCTCCTCGCGGAGCGCGGGCACCAGCGTCAGGTGCCCGGCGGCCAGCGACGACACGCCGACGATGTGCACGTCGGCCTCCACCGCCTGCCGCGCCACCTCCGCCGGGGTCTGGAAGAGCGGGCCGACGTCCACGTCGAAGCCGAGGTCGGCGAAGGCGGTGGCGATCACCTTCTGCCCCCGGTCGTGGCCGTCCTGGCCCATCTTCGCGACGAGGATGCGCGGCCGCCGCCCCTCCGCCTTCTCGAACCGTTCGACCAGGTCCCGGGTGCCCTGCACGGTGGGGGACTGGCCGGCCTCGTTGCGGTACACACCCGTGATCGTACGGATCTGGCCGGCGTGCCGCCCGTAGACCTGCTCCAGGGCGTCGGAGATCTCGCCGACCGTCGCCTTCGCGCGGGCCGCGTCCACCGCCAGCGCCAGCAGGTTGCCCTCCAGGTCCGGGCCCGGCGCGCGGCCCGCGGCCCGGCTCAGCGCGCGCAGCGCGTCCTGGCAGGCGGCCTCGTCGCGCTCCTCGCGCAGCCGCCGCAGCTTGGCGATCTGCTGGGCGCGCACCGAGGAGTTGTCGACCTTGAGCACCTCGATCTGCTCGTCGCTGTCCACCCGGTACTTGTTGACGCCGATCACCGGCTGCCGGCCGGAGTCGATCCGTGCCTGGGTGCGCGCGGCCGCCTCCTCCACCCGCAGCTTCGGGATGCCCGCGTCGATCGCCTGGGCCATGCCGCCGGCCGCCTCGACCTCCTGGATGTGCTGCCAGGCGCGCTCGGCCAGGTCGTGGGTGAGCCGCTCGACGTAGGCGCTGCCGCCCCACGGGTCGATCACCCGGGTGGTGCCGGACTCCTGCTGGAGCAGCAGCTGGGTGTTGCGGGCGATCCGCGCGGAGAAGTCCGTCGGCAGCGCCAGCGCCTCGTCCAGCGCGTTGGTGTGCAGGGACTGGGTGTGGCCCTGGGTGGCGGCCATCGCCTCCACGCAGGTGCGGGTGACGTTGTTGAAGACGTCCTGCGCGGTCAGCGACCAGCCGGAGGTCTGCGAATGGGTGCGCAGCGACAGCGACTTGGGGTTCTTCGGGTCGAACTGCCGCACCAGCCGGGCCCACAGCAGCCGGGCCGCCCGCAACTTCGCGACCTCCATGAAGAAGTTCATCCCGATCGCCCAGAAGAACGACAGCCGCGGCGCGAACGCGTCGACGTCCAGCCCCGCCTCCCGGCCCGCCCGCAGGTACTCCACCCCGTCGGCCAGCGTGTAGGCCAGCTCCAGGTCGGCCGTCGCACCGGCCTCCTGGATGTGGTAGCCGGAGATGGAGATCGAGTTGTAGCGGGGCATCTTCCGCGAGGTGTACGCGAAGATGTCGGAGATGATCCGCATCGAGGGCCGCGGCGGGTAGATGTAGGTGTTGCGGACCATGAACTCCTTGAGGATGTCGTTCTGGATGGTGCCGGCCAGCTTCTCCGGCGGCACCCCCTGCTCCTCGGCGGCCACGATGTACAGCGCGAGCACCGGCAGCACCGCGCCGTTCATGGTCATCGACACCGTCATACGGTCCAGCGGGATGCCGTCGAAGAGCTGCCGCATGTCGTAGATCGAGTCGATCGCGACGCCCGCCATGCCGACGTCGCCGGTCACCCGCGGGTGGTCGCTGTCGTAGCCGCGGTGGGTGGGCAGGTCGAACGCGACCGACAGGCCCTTCTGGCCGGCCGCCAGGTTGCGCCGGTAGAAGGCGTTCGACTCCTCGGCGGTGGAGAAGCCCGCGTACTGGCGGATCGTCCACGGCTGGTTGACGTACATGGTCGGGTACGGGCCGCGCAGGTAGGGCGCGATGCCGGGGTAGGTGCCCAGCGCGGGCAGGCCCCGCACATCGGCGGCGGTGTACAGCGGCTTGACGCCGATGCCCTCGGGGGTCTCCCATACGAGGTCGGAGGCGCCGCCGCCGGCCGCGGACTCCTTCACCGCCGCGCGCCACTGCTCCAGGGTGCCGCTGTCGGCGCTGCCCTCGGCGCCGGAACCGTCGCCGGTGCCGAGCGGGATCTGCGAGAAGTCGGGGATCGGGGAGGAGCCGGGGGTCGCCGACGGCTCGGAGGTCGAAGAAGGGTCGGGGGTCTGCATCACGCCGCCACTCCCGCGCGGTCGAGGACGGTGGTCAGGACGGCGACGGCGTCGCAGCCCAGGAAGACATGGCCGTCGGCCCCGGGCGCCACGGCAGGCTTGCCCGCCACCCCGGTCCAGCGGGCGCCGGCCGCGCGCAGCGCCGCGACGACCGCCTCGGCCTGCTCGGCGTAGACGGCGTCGCTGGAGCACACGCAGGCCAGTTCGGCGCCGCTGGCCGCGAACGCCTCGGCGACGCCGGCGGCGTCCACGGTCACCGGGTCGTGCACCGGCTGGACGCCCCCGGCCTGGAAGAGGTTCGAGGCGAAGGAGACCCGCGCGGTGTGCACCGCGGGCGGGCCGAGCGCGGCGAGGAAGACCCGCGGGCGGACGCCGGTGGCGGCCAGGTGGGCGTCGGAGCGGGCGCGCAGCACTTCGTACGCCTCGTCGCGCCGCACCTTCGGCAGGCCGCCCGCCGGCGCGGCCGGGGCGCTGGCGCGCTCGACCGGCCGCTCGGCCAGGTCCGGGAACTCGCTGACACCGGTGACCGGTTCGCGGCGGGTGGCCAGCCGGCGGCCGCGGTCCTGCCAGGTGGCCGCGATCCGCTCGCCGACCAGCCCGGCGGAAAGCGCCCGCTCCTGGCCGCCGGCCGCCTCCAGCTCCTGGAAGAGCTCCCAGGCGCGGTGGGCGAGTTCGTCGGTGAGGCACTCGACGTACCAGGAGCCGCCGGCCGCGTCGGCGACCTGGCCGAGGTGCGACTCCTCCAGCAGGATCGAGGAGGTGTTGCGGGCGATCCGGCGGGCGAACGCGTCGGGCCGGCCCAGCGCCTCGTCGAAGGGGAGCACGGTCACCGCGTCGGCGCCGCCGACCCCGGCACCCAGGCAGGCGAGGGTGGTGCGCAGCATGTTCACGTACGGGTCGCGGCGGGTCATCATCACCGTCGAGGTGACGGCGTGCTGGTGCTGCCCGCCCGCCGCGGGGGCGCCGGCCGCCTGCGCGACGCGGGCCCAGGTCCGGCGGGCCGCGCGGAGTTTGGCGATGGTGAGGAACTGGTCGGCCGTGGCGGCGTAGCGGAACTCCAGCCGGCCGCAGGCGGCGGCGACGTCCAGTCCGGCGGCGGTCAGCGCCCGCAGGTAGGCGACGCCGGTGGCGAGGGAGGCGCCCAGTTCCTGCGCGGCCGACGCGCCGGCCTCGTGGTAGGGCAGCGCGTCCACGGTCAGCGCGCGCAGCCGCGGGTAGCGCTCGGCGGTGCGTACGGCCAGCGCGAGGGCGTCGTCGTAGGCGGCGGGGGCGCCGGTGCGGGCGGCCAGGCCCAGCGGGTCGGCGCCGAGGTTGCCCGCGGCCTGCGCGGGGTCCACACCCCGCTCGTCCAGCAGCCGCAGCAACTCCTGTGCGGCGGCGCCGGTTTCGGCCCCCGCCTCCAGGACGACCGGCGCGAGGTCGAGGTAGACCCCGTCCAGGGCCCGCCCGAGGCCGGCGACCGGCAGCCCCGCGCCGCCCACCGTCAGCCACACCGAGGTGGCGCCGTTCTCCAGGTCGGCGAGGATCGCCTCGTTGGCGGCCGCGGGGTCCGCCGTGAGGTGCCGCTGGCGTACGTCCCAGCCGCCGAGCGGGCGGCTGCCGCGTACGTACGGCGGGAAGCCGGGCAGGCCCGGGTCGGGCGCGGTGTCGTCGGCGGTGTAGAGCGGGCGCACGCTGATGCCGTCGCCGAGGTCGGTGGACAGGGCGCGCTCGGCCTCCTCGCCGGAGAGCTCGCGGCCCGACTTGCGCAGTACGCCCGCCACCAGCTCGCGCCACTGCTCGCGGGTGGCGGGCGGGAACGCGTCGGGTGCGGAGACGCCGTCGTCCGGCAGAACAGTCATGGGACAGATGCTAGGCAAGGCCGGGGCCCGGTGTCTGCATCGTTCGCCGTGTTCCTACCGCCCCGTAGCGTGACATCGGGCACGCCGGGCGGCCGGGAGCGGCGGCCCGACGTGCGGCTTCGCCGCCATTGCCGCAGGTGGCCCGGCCGTAGTGGTGAAAGGCCCGCATGGGGTCCGCCCCCGCTCCGCCCGGGCCGCCGCGGCGGCGGAGTGGATCAGTGGGGGTTTTCCAGGGCGGGCAGGGCGCTGACGACGGAGTGCAGGTGCGCGCGCATGGCGGCCTCGGCGGCGGCCGTGTCACCGGCGCACACCGCGTCGATGACCGCGAGGTGCTGGGGGAGGGAGACCTGCGGGCGGCCCGGGTGCATGGCCAGCCGGAACTGGCGGCGGACGTTCTGGCCGTGCAGGCGCTCCAGCACCGCGCAGGCGGTGCGCTGGCCGCTCATCTCCAGTACCCGGCCGTGCAGGCGGCGGTTGAGGTCGGAGTAGCCCAGCACGTCGCCCGCCGCCACCGCCGCCTTCATCCGGGCGCCGAGGTCGAGCAGCACCTCGCGGTCGGCGTCGGTGACGCGCTCGGCGGCCTTCGCGGCGCACAGGCCCTCCAGGGCCATCCGGACCTCGGTGATCTCCACGGCCTCGTCGAGCGAGACGGCGCGCACCCGGGCGCCGCGGTTCTGGATGCGCTCGACCAGCCCCTCGGTGGCGAGTTGGGCCAGCGCGTTCCGCACGCTCGCCCGGCTCGCGCCGAACTGCTCGGACAACTCGGCTTCCACCAGGCGCTGGTTGGGGGCGAAGTCCCCGGCGGTGATGGCCTCGCGGATCGTGTCGGCGACCTTCGACCCGGCCGGGTCCGCCGCTGCGGCCGGCCTCGCGGTCACAGCCATGACCTGTACCCCCATCGCTGCATTGGCGACAATATTGTTCTCCACATCGTAACCGGCCCCCGGGGTCCGGTCGTCATCCGGCCGGGCGGGGGAAGACGCGGCCGTCGAAGAGCTTGCGCGCGGTGCGCACCAGGCGGGAGCGGCGCACCCGGGGCGGCAGCTGCCCGCCCGCCAGCTCCACCTGGACCTCCAGCCGCCCGCTCGGGTGCTCGATGCCGAGCGGCTCGCCGGGGGAGGGCAGTTCGGCCAGGTCGTGGCCGACGGCGCCCGGCAGCAGCAGCGCGGTCGCCACCGTGACGGCGCCGAGCACCCCGATCGACTCGTGCGGGCGGACCGGGATGAAGGTGCGGGTGCTGATCGCGCCGCCGTGCCGCGGTGGCGCGATCAGGGTGGTCTTGGGCACGGGCGCGTCGCGTACGTCGCCGAGCCCCATCAGCCGGCCCGCCGCGATCCGCAGTGCCTGCACCCGCGCGGCCAGCCGGGCGTCGGCGGCCAGTTCCGCGGTCGTCTCGTAGCCGGTGGCGCCCAGGTCGCGGGCGTCGGCGACCACCACGGGCATGCCGTTGTCCAGGCAGGTGGCCTCGACGCCGTCGACCAGGTCGCGGACGTTGCCGGTCGGCAGCAGGGCGCCGCAGGTGGCGCCCTCGGTGCCGGCGAAGTCCAGCAGGATCGCGGCGGCGGTGCCGGGCACGCCGCTGATCGCGGTCCCGCCGTCGTAGCGGACCGCGCCGCCGGGGGTGGCGAAGTCGGCGGTGGCCAGGCTGCCGGAGTTGAGCATGCGCACCCGCACCCGCGTACGGTCCGCGCCCGCGGCGACCAGGCCGCGTTCGACCGCGAACGGCCCGACCCCGGCGAGGATGTTGCCGCAGTTCTGCGCGGCGGAGACGGTGGCCGCGCCCACGCCGACCTGGAGGAAGAGGTAGTCCACGTCCGCGCCGGGGTCGGGCGAGGCGCCGACCACCGCGACCTTGCTGGTGAGCGGGTGGGCGCCGCCGACGCCGTCGATCTGCCGGGGGTCGGGGCTGCCCATCACCCGCAGCAGCAGCGCGTCCCGCTCGCCGGGGTCGGCCGGCAGGTCGTCGGCGAGGAAGTAGGCGCCCTTGGAGGTGCCGCCGCGCATCAGCATGCACGGCAGTCCGGCGCCGGGGGTGGGCTGCATGGTCGTCTCGCTTTCGCGAAGGAGCTTCCGGCGTGACTCTAGGGGCGCCCCGAAGGATCGTCAACAATCTTAGTCACAACTCTTGCGCCAAAATCAGCGCCAGTTTACGGTCCGTTGACGCGGCCAACCCGCCGGTCCGGCGCCCCCACGGGGTGAGCGCCCGGCCCCCCTTGCGAAGCGAGCGAAGGACCACGATGACAACAGCGACAGGGCAACACCCCTCCGCGGACGGCGGGGGCGCACTGCGAACGGGAACGGTCGTCGCGGTGCTCTTCGCCGTGTGCCTGGCGCAGATCGGCCTGGCCATGCCCGCCACCCTCAACGGCACCTTCCAGGAGGTCTTCGAACCCAGCGGCTCCCAGCTCACCTGGATATCCGACTGCTCCCTGCTGCCGATCACCGTCCTCGAACTGACCTGCGGGGTGCTCGGCGACCTCTTCGGCCGCAAACGGCTGCTGCTGGGCGGCGCGCTGCTGCTCGCGGTCGGCGAGGCGGTGTCGGCCGCCGCCCACCAGATCGGCGTGATGTGGACCGGCCAGATCATCGCGGGCATCGGTTGCGCGGCGCTCTTCCCCACCACCCTCGCCATGCTCGTCGCCGGCGAGCGCACCGCCGCCCGGCGCGCCCGGATGATCGCGCTGTGGGCCGCGGTGCTGTCCACCGGCAACTTCCTCGCCCCGCTGCTCGGCGGCATCACCGCCACCTACTTCCAGTGGCGCTGGGCCTTCACCGTCGTCGTCGTACTCGCCCTCGGCGACGCGCTGCTCACCCACTTCTTCGCGCAGGACTCCCGCTCGCCCGCCGGCCGCTCGCTCGACCCGCTCGGCCAGACCACCGTCGGACTCGGCCTGTGCGCCCTGCTCTTCGGCGTCATCCAGGGCGCCTCCGACGGCTGGGGCAGCGCCACCGTGGTCGGCGCGTTCGTGCTGTCCGGCGTGTGCCTGGCCGCCTTCCTCGCGGTCGAACTGCGGGTGGCCAACCCGCTGCTGCGCCTGGACCTGTTCCGCTCCCGCAACTTCGCGCTGGCCTCGGCCGTCACCGTGGTCGGCATGTTCGCCTTCCTCGGCACCGCCTACGCGATCAGCCTGCGGATGGGCCCGATCCAGGGCCAGAGCTCGATGCGCACCGCGGTGGCGTTCCTGCTGCTGAGCGGGCTGACGATCTTCCTGCTGCCGCTCACCCACCAGCTCATGCGCGCCCTGGAGGCGCGCTGGGTGCTCGGCCTGGGCTTCCTGCTGATGGCCGTCGGCGACTTCCTCGCCGGACGGCTGCCGATCTCCGACAGCGCGCTGCCCTCGCTGATCGTGCCGATGGGGCTGGTCGGCGTCGGGTTCAGCTTCGCGGTCTCCGCGGTCACCGCGACCGCGGTCGAGACGGTCCCGCACGACCTGGCCGGCATGGCCAGCGCCACCACCAGCATGCTGCGCGACTTCGGCTTCACCCTCGGCCCCGCGGTGATCGGCGCGATCGCCACCGCCAACGCCGTGCACCACTTCAGCGGTTCGCTCACCGCCTCCACGCTGGGCGCCGCCGACAAGGCGAAGGCGCACGGCATCCTGTCCGCCGACGGCCCGGTGGCGGTGCTGCACGCCGACCCGTCCGCGTCCGGCCTCGCCTTCAAGGCCCTCGGGCACGCCTACGCGCTCGGGTTCGAGGTGTGCGCGGCCGCCGCGCTCGCCTGCTGCCTGGTGACGGTGCTGCTGCTGCGCTCCGCGGAGCAGCCCGAGGCCGCGGCAGTGGCAGAGCCGGCCAGCCCCGCGGCGATCTGACGGCCCGCCGCTTCGGCCCCGCCGCTTGGACCCCGCCGTACCAGCGCCCGGCCGCCGTGCGAAGAACACCGCGGCCGGGCGAACGGCCTGACGGGGCAGGCGGGTCCGGCGGCCGGCTCAGCCAGGCGTCCGCCCGGCCGCCGGCGCCGGCCGGGCCGGCCAGGGAGCCCGCGACGGGAGGACCGGGCTCTGCTGGTCGCGGCGTACCGGCCCACGAAGACAGCCGTGGTGTTTTCTGACGTAGACGGTGATGTGCGCCCCGCCGGCCTCGGTGGTCGCGTGCGGGTCGAAGCAGCGCCGGAGCGTGGCTGTTTTCGCTTCGTCCCGCTGGTCGGCCGATGCGGGTGACCCTGCGCGGACGGCGACTATGCGGTCGAAGGCCCGCATGCGTGCCGCGACGGTCCGGGCGGGAAGTTCGACGCCTGCGAGCGTGTCCGACGAAACGGCGTCCCGCGCCAGCGCCAGGTCGGTCAGGAAACGGGTGTCCTCCGGGTCGGCTGCCGTCAGGACCCGGGCGGAGCCGGGAAGGTAGACCAACCCGTCCCCCGGGCGGCCTGCCGCACGTACGGCGGCGCCGATGGCCGTGACGTTGTCGCTCCGGCTTCGGGGCGTCCGCAACTCGATGCTCGCCGGGACGAGCGCGGCCAGAAGGGCCGTCGCGGCCAGCGCGGAGACCACGACGGTCCCCGTGCTGCGGGAGGAGGCCCGCCGTCGCAGGAAGCGGTCGATCCGCGCTCCCAGGAGCAGGGCGAGTCCGATGTTGCCGTAGACCACGTACCGGTCGACGAAGAGCGGCACGGCCGGTGAGACGGCCAGCAGCACAAGTCCCGGGAGCACGAGGACCGGCACGGCCAGCGCGGACAGCCGTACCCGCCCCCGGCCTCCCAGGGGCACCGTCGCACAGGCCCCACCCACGGCTGCCGCGACCAGGAAGTAGCCGGGCCGCACCGGGCCGCTGATCCAGGAGACCTGCTCCGACTGGCCGACGCTGCAGACCGCCAGCGGCAGCAGCCCGACGGACACGCACACGGCGGCCAGCCCCCACCCTTTGAGCACCGGTCGCGGAACCCGGGAGACGAGCAGGGTCGCGCCGTGTGCGACGAGTGCCAGGACGGCGAACTCGTGGAGCAGGCAGGCCAGCAGCATCACGCAGCCGTAGACCGCCCACCGCCGGCGGGCCCGCGGCAAGGCGCCGGCCGCGAGCAGGTACGTGGCCCATGCGATCAGCGCGCAGACCATCGCGTAGGAGCGGCCTTCCTGCGCGTACTTCTGCACCTGGGGAAGGAGGGGGAACACCAGCCCGGCCAGCAGCCCGGTGCGCGGCCCGGTCAGGCGCCTTCCGAGCAGTCCGACCCAGCCCGCCGCCGCGGCCATGGCCAATACGGACGGCAGCCGCAGCGTCAGCAGCCCTCCGCCGAAGAGGCGGAAGAGCTCGTGCATCACGGTGTAGTAGAGGGAATGCACCAGATCGACATGCCGGGCGGTGCGCCAGATCTGCGCGAGGTCGCGATGGGCGAGCTGGCACGTGACGGACTCGTCCCCCCACATGGTGTTCTGCCTGCGGATGCCCCACAGCCCCAGAACGACGGTCAGCGCCGCCGGCGCGAGGACGACCACCGCTGGGGGCGGGCCCGGTGGTTCCTCACGGGCAGGCGCGGGAGCGGGGCCCTTTCCGGCGGCAGCGGCAGCGGCGTCGGCGGGGGCGGGGGCACGCTCGAACACGGACATCGGCGGCGGGACCTTTCAGCGGTGGCGGAAGGGGCGCCGCCAGCGTGCCCGTACCTCCTTGACCGGCTGCTGATCCAACCTGATCAGCCGATCAGGAATGCCGAACCCCGCTGTGCGAGGCTGTTGCGCATGCGCATCCTGGTGGTCGAAGACGAAGTGGACCTTGCCCAGACGCTGCGCATCGGCCTGCTGGCCGAGGGCTACAGCGTCGACCTCGCCCACGACGGCCGGCACGGTCTGTGGATGGCCCGGACCGGCGAATACGCCGTCGTCGTATTGGACTTGATGCTGCCCGGCCTCAACGGCTACAAGGTCTGCGCCCAACTGCGCCGGGAGGGCAACACCGTGCCCGTCCTGGTACTCACGGCCAAGGACGGGGAGTGGGACCAGGCGGAGGCCCTCGACACGGGAGCCGACGACTACCTGGCCAAACCCTTCTCCTACATGGTGCTCGTCGCGCGGCTGAGGGCCCTCACCAGACGAGCCACCGCGGCCGTCCCGCCCGTGCTGTCCGTGGGCGACCTCTCGCTGGACACCGCCGGGCGGGTGTGCCGCCGGGCCGGGGTCAGGGTCGAGCTCACGCCCCGGGAGTTCGCCGTGCTGGAACTGCTGGCCCGCCGGGCGGGTCAGGCGGTCCCGAAAGCGGATCTCCTGCACCACGCATGGCCTGACGAAGCGCAGGACCCCAACCTGGTGGAGGCGCGCGTCAGCGTCCTGCGCAAGAAGGTGGACGCCGCTTTCGACCGGAAGTCCCTCCAGACCGTGCGGGGGATCGGCTACCGACTGGTGGACGATCGTGAACGCGAGTAAGAGGCCGCGCCGATGGCTCCCGCGTTCGGTACGGGCCCGTGCCGCCCTGGCCGCAGCGCTGACCGCCGCGGCCGTGCTGGCCGGCATCGGCGGGTGGATGCACCACGAGATATACCGCCAGAGCGCGCGGATCGCCGAAGTACAGGCCCGCGAAAACCTTTTCGCCCTGGTCGGCCAAGTGAACGAAGGGGTGGTCCCCGACCGCACAAGCGCGGTCCCGTACGAGATCGTCGCCACCGGTCGGCGCGGCGCCGTCGCCTCAGGCGGGGGCCTGGACGCCGTCGACTCCGGCGCCCGCCACGTGCTGCCCGCCCCGTCCGCCCTCTTTGCCCCAACCCCCCCGCCGGACAGCGACGACGGCTGGTTCTACACCGTTCGCCCCCTGCGGATACCGGCGCGCGGCGGCCACGCCCCCACGGGCTCACTCGACCTGGCAGGCCGGACCTACCCGGTGCTGTACGTCGACACCTGGGCCGGCGGCCTGAGCCGTGACAAGGCCGCCGCGTTGGGAATCGCCCCCGATGCCACGCTGCGGACCTACGTGGTGGTGCTTCCGGAGACGGCCGAGGCGATCACCGCGACCACCGGCGGCCTGCTCCTGCGCGCCGGGCTGGTCGGCCTCGTACTGATCGCCGCCGCCGCCTACTTCACCGTCCGTCTCGCCCTGCGGCCGGTCGAGGCCATCCGCGCCCTGACCGCCTCGGTGACCGCCGACGACCCCCGCGAACGCGTCACCGTCCCCGCCACCGGACACGAGATCACCGCCCTGGCCACCACCATCAACACCACCCTTCAGCGTCTCGACACCGCGGCGGCGCGGCAGCGCCGCTTCGTCGCCGACGCCGCCCACGAACTGCGCAGCCCCCTCACCTCCCTGCTGGCAAGCCTGGAAGTGGCCCTGGCCTACCCAGAACGCACCGACTGGCCCACCGCGGTCACCACCGCCGCACGGCAGACCCGCCGCCTCCAGGCCCTCGCCGAGGACCTGCTGCTCCTCGCCCGCTCCGACGCCCAGGCCCCGGAAACCGCCTTGCAGGCCGTCGACCTGTCGGCCCTCGCCGCCAAACTGGCCGAGCAGTACTCCCTCACCGGCAGCACACTGATCCTCACCTGCGACAGCACCGGCCCAGCACCCGTGGACGGGAACCCCGGCGAACTCGAACGCCTGCTGCGCAACCTCATCGACAACGCGGTCCGCCATGCCGCCCGCCGCATCGAGATCACGGTCCGGACGGAGGGCACATGGGCCGTCCTCACCGTGGTCGATGACGGGCCGGGCGTGCCGGTCGAGGACGCCGAGCGCATCTTCGAACGGTTCGTCCGGCTCGATGACGCACGCTCCCGCGCCCACGGCGGCAGCGGCCTGGGCCTCGCCATCGCCCGCGACCTGGCCCACCGCCACGGCGGCACCCTCACCCTCGCCCCGCGAACACCCGGAGCCTGCTTCCGGCTGCGCCTCGCGCTGAACCGTTCCGGCACGGCGGGGGACCCCGGCTAGGAGCTCGCGGGGAAGCACGGCGTCGCCTCCCGTGATGCGGCTCGCTGCCGGGGCGTTCGCCGCCCGTTCCCACCAGGCCGGGACGGAGCGTCAGGAGCCGATGTCCACCAGGACTTTGCCGACCGAGCCGCTCTCGACCGCCCGGTGCGCGTCGGCAGTGCGCGCCAGGGGGAAGCGGAGCAGCGGCAGGCCGTGCTCCGCGCCGACCGGTAGCGCTCCGTCGCCCACCGCGGCGGCGACGTCCTGGGCGGCCGCGGCGCGTGCTTCCGGACCGGCCGTGTAGAGGACCAGGAACTGGAGGCGTGCGTTGAGCACCATGTTCCGCAGTACGTCCAGTTCGACCGGTCTGCCGCCGTCGTTGGCGTAGGTCGAGATCGTGCCGCGCGTGCGGAGGACGGCGAGGTCCAGGGCGAGATTGCTGCCGAGTGCCACCTCGGCGACGACGTCGACGCCGTCCGGGGCGCTCTTGCGGATGGCGGCGGCCGGGTCGCCCTCGCGGTAGTTGACCACGTGGTGGGCTCCGGCGGCGGTGGCGAGCCGGGCTTTCTCCGGGCTGCTGACCGTGCTGATCACGGTGGCGCCGGACCATCGGGCGAGCTGGATCACCGCGTGTCCCACCGCTCCGGCCCCGCCCGCGGCCAGCACCACCTTCCCGTCGAGGGTGCCGGGCCCGAGCCGGCGCGGCCCGTCCTCGGTGACGGTGAGCGCGCGGTGTGCGGTCAGCGCGGGGACGCCGAGCGAGGCGCCGATGTCGAAGCCGGCCTCGTCGGGCAGGGGTACGGCCTGTTCCGCGGGCACGACGGTGAACTCGGCGGCGGTGCCGGTGGGCCGCCCGGCGGCGGCCATGAACAGCCAGACCCGCTGACCGACCCGGCTGCGGGCGACGCCCTCACCGACGGCGTCGATCGTGCCGGCGCCGTCGAGGTGCGGGGTGACCTCGGGGAAGTGTTTGGGGTGGCCGGCACCGGAGCGTGCCTGCCAGTCGGTCGGGTTGACACCGGATACGGCGACCCGGACCCGGACCTCGCCCGGGCCGGGCTCGGGGAGGTCGCGGTCGACGAACCGGAGAACGTCGGGTGTGCCGGTGTCGCGGTAGATGATGGCTTTCATGATCCGTCCTTGGTGCCTGGTGGAGTGGGCGGCCCGGCATGGCCTGATGCTTCGTCATGGCTCCCGGCGGGGCGGGGGCGTGGTCGAGCCCCGGCCGCGGCGGTACCGGTCAGCCGATGGGGACGTCGTGGGTGCGGGCTCCTGACGGAGCGGTCGGGGCGGTCGGGGCGGTCACGACGCGGTCTCCTCAGCCGGTGTCCGCAGGGCGGTGTAGAGCAGTTCGGCCTGGTAGAGCGCCATGATCCGGTGGGCGATCGGGGCGGCCTGCTCCCGGGCCGGGGCCGGTTCGCGGTGCTCGACCTTGACGAGCCAGGCCGTGACGCAGTCGTGCAGCATCGCGCGCATCCGCTCGGTCGCGTCGACGACGATGGCGTGGACCTCCGGGTCGGTGGTCGCCTCGCTCCAGGTCTGCACGCCGACCCGGGCGTGGACGGGGTCGATCGCGGCGGTCAGCCGGGAGAGCAGTTCGTCCGGGTCGGGCGGGACGTCGGCCGCGGCGAAGTCGCCGATGGTGTCGGCGCGTTGGTGGAGCATCTGGCGGGCGGCGGCGCGGACCAGGTCGGCCTTGTTGCGGTAGTGCGTGTAGATCGAGCCGGTCGACAGGCCGGACTCGGCGGTGATGTCGGCGATCGAGGTCCGCTCCAGGCCGTAGCGGCTGAAGCAGCGGACGGCGGCGTCCGTGATCTGGGTGCGCCGGAGTTCCTTGCGCGCGTCGGTGAGCCGAGGCACACCCCCACCTCCTCGCAAAAAGAATCGATGTTCTGCTTGTGGAAACACTAGCAGAACACCGATTCTGTATGTGGGGGAGTGCGTCCATAGGGGTGGGCGCGGGGTCCGAGGTGCGTCAGAAGGTGATGACGGTGGCCTGTTCGAGGGTGAAGCGGACGAACTCATCGCGGGCCACGCGAAGTTCGAGCCCGCGGGCGGCGAGCTGGTCCTCGGTGCCGTCCGCCCGGGCGGCGTTGACGCAGGCGCCCACCCGGACGCCGCCGGCGATCAGCTCGTCGATCTGCCGGTTGAAGGTCGCGACCGCCTCCGAGTCGCCCGCACCGCTGAGGCGGCGCTGGGCCGGCCCGAAGCAGAAGACCTCGACAAAGACTCCCCGCTCCGGCGCGACCTCCTGGATGCGCTGCGCCACCCGCGTCCCGGTGGCCAGCGAGTCATCGTCGTCGTGGAACACGTGAACGACCGTCTTGGGCATGGCGCACTTCCGCTCGTGTCGCAGGTTCGGGACCGCGTCCGACCCTAGTCGTCCTTCTCGCAGAACAAGACGCGCGTCTCACCAAGTGAAACGCTGAGGGTTTGCGCGCACCCTTCGGCGCCCGCGGCGGGAACCGGTTGCTCGCCCCCAGGGCGCCGTCGTGGATCTTGAGCCCGCCCGCTCCGAGGAAGCCGGTGGGGCCTGACCACGGCCGAGCGGGACCACCTGCGGGCGCTCGTCAACGGGTCCCCGCGGCCCGGCGCGCCTTCACGGCCGGCCCGGTCACGCCGCCGGGGCGGTCGCCAAAGCCCGGGCCACCCGCCGCAGATGCGTGATCAGCGGATTCGGGTCGCCGTTGCGGTGGACCAGCACGACCTGACTGCGTGGTGCGTCCTCGATCGGGACGGTGACGAGGTCGGGGCGCAGAGTGCTGCGCCGGTCACCGACCGGCAGCACGGCGACGGCCCTGCCGCCGGCGACCAGTTCGAGCTTGTCTTCGTAGCTCTCGATCGGCGGCAGGCCGGTCCCGAGGACGCGGTAGGAAGTCCAGTCGGCCGTCGCCAGCCGGCAGGGCGCCTCCTCCAGGCCGGCGAGGTCCTCCGCGGTCACCGACGTGCGGTCGGCCAGGGGGTGGCCGCGTGGGACCACGAGCATCCGGGGCTCGTCGTACAGCGGCGTGGTGGACACCTCGTCGGCGGCGAGCGGCAGCGGGGCCCGCGCGATCAGGGCGTCCACGCGCCGGTCGGCCAATGATCCGACGTCGCGGCAGCTCAGGTACCGGGTGGCGATCTCGGCGTCCGGGCGGCGCCGGCGCAGTTCCTCCACGACGGGGGTGATCACCAGGTCCTCGACGTAGCCGATGACGATCCGTTCGGCTTCGGCTCCTTCGCGCACGGCCGACTCGGCCTGACGGGCGGCCGCCAGCAGGACGTGGGCGCGGGGGAGGAACCTCTGTCCGGCCGCAGTGAGCCGGGCGCCTTGGGGCACGCGGTCCAGCAGCCGTGTGCCGAGATGCCGCTCGAGCCGCTGGATCTGGCGGCTCAGCGCCGGTTGGGCCACGTGCAGCTCGGTGGCGGCCCGGCCGAAGTGCTGGTGCGCTGCCACCACGGTGAAGTAGCGCACGAGCCGCAGGTCCAGGTCCTGTCCGAGATCGTTCACCCTCTCAGGGTACGCGTCATGCCGTTTCGGAATGATCAGGTTGCCGAACCGGTCTTGGACGGCCGTGCCGCCCCGGGGATTGACTGACGGAGCAACGTTTCCCCGAGAAAGCGACAGGCGCGATGAAGGCGATCCAGTTCCACGAGGCGGGCGGCCCGGAAGTTCTGCGGTACGACGAGGTGCCGGTTCCCGGGATCGGCCCGGGCGAGGTGCTCGTCCGGGTGCACGCGGCGGGCGTCAACCCGCCGGACTGGTACCTGCGTGAGGGGATGAAGATCATGCCGGCCGAGATGAGGCCGGCGCTGGAGTTCCCCCTGACCCCTGGAACGGACATGTCGGGCGTCGTCGAGGCGGTCGCTCCGGACGTCCGCGGGTTCGCCGTCGGTGACGAGGTCTTCGGCATGCTGCGGTTCCCCGGGTTCGACGGCCGGACGTACGCCGAGTACGTGGCGGCACCCGCGTCGGACCTGGCGCCCAAGCCGGCCGGCATCGACCACGTGCGGGCCGCCGGGGCGCCGATGGCCGTGCTCACGGCCTGGCAGTACCTGATCGACCTCGGCCACGACGTGCCGTCCCCCTTCACCGGGCAGGTGCACCGGCCGGTGCCGCTCACGCCGGGGATGACCGTGCTGGTCAACGGGGCCGCCGGCGGGGTGGGCCACTTCGCGGTGCAGCTGGCGAAATGGAAGGGGGCACACGTCATCGCGGTGGCCTCCGGCCGCCACGAGCAGTTCCTGCGCAAGCTCGGCGCCGACGAGTTCATCGACTACACCACCACGCAGGCCGCCGACGTCGTCCGCGGCGCGGACGTGGTCATCGACACCGTCGGCGGCCCGGACAGCTCCCGCTTCCTGGCCGTACTCAAGCGCGGCGGCACCATGCTCCCGGTGTTCTTCGCCCAGTACGACCCGGAGGAGACGGCACGCCTGGACGTCACGGTCTCGAACATCCAGGTACGTTCCAACGGCCCCCAGCTCGCCGAGATCGGGCGCCTGTTCGACGAGGGCGGACTCCAGGTCGGGGTGGACAGCACCTACCCGCTGTCCGAAGCGGGCAGCGCGCACACGCGAGCCGCGCAGGGCCACATCCAGGGCAAGATCGTGCTGACGGTGGCCTCGTGACCGCCGAACTCCAGCAGGTGGTGGCGCGGTACGCCCACGCCCTGGACGAGCTGAACGTTCCCGAGCTGGAAGCGGTCCTGACCGAGGACACCACCTGGACCTTCACGATGCCCGGACCGCGGGTGCTCGGCCCGGTCGCCGGACGCGCCGCGGTCCTCGACTTCGTCCGGGACGGGCACGCGGCCCAGGCCGGAAGGGTGCGACACCATCTCGGCGACGTCGTGGTCACGACGGCGGGCGCCGCCACCGCCGAGGTGCGGGCCTATCTGCTGCAGACGCGAAACACCGGCGAGAGCATCCGGACGATCGCGACCGGGGTCTACACCTTCGGGCTGCGCCGGTCCGACGGCGGGTGGCAGATCGCCGAACTCGCCCTGACGCTCGACAACGCCTTGGCGGACGGGCCGCGGGCTGCTCCGTAGCGGCTCGGGCGTTCACGAGGCGGGTGGTCCGACGCGTGACCGAACGAGCGGGGTGCCGGAGCCGCTCACCTGGCCACGGGCGGCCACCAGGAGCGGTGGAAGGGGTCGTCGGGGGTGATCGACCCGCGGGCCACCGGCTGCCCGGTCGCCGCCGATTTGTACAGGGCGGTGACGAACTCGGTGGTGCGGCGCGCGTCGGCGGTGGTGTGCTCCGGCGGCTCGCCGCGCCGCATCCGGGCCACCAGGTCCGCGAGTTGGGGCGCCTGGTGGGCGGGCACGTCGGCGCCGATGGCGTCCCAGCCGGGCGCCGGCGGGTCGTCGGGGGCGGCGGTGAACGTCCAGTGCCCGTTGCGGTAGGCGTACAGGTGCCGCAGCTCCACGCTGGCCCGGCGGCAGTCCAGCCGCAGGTAGGACTCCTGGCGGGCGGAGACGACGCTGTTGACGACCGAGGCGAGCGCGCCGCCGTCGAAGGACACCTGGGCGAGCGAGACGTCCTCGGTCTCGATGTCCCGGTCCACGGTGGCGATCCGCGCGCGGACCTCGCGCCAGTCCGGCATCAGCCACAGCAGCAGGTCCATGGCGTGGATGCCCTGCGTGACGGTGGCGCCGCCCAGTTCGGTCGCGCGCCGGCCGCGCCAGGGCGCGGCGTAGTAGTCCGGGCCGCGGTACCAGGTGGTCTGGCACAGCGCCAGCAGCGGCGGCCCGAGCACGCCGTCGCGCAGCAGCCCGCGCAGGTGGGCGGCGCCCGAGCCGGCCCGCCACTGGAAGACCGGCGCGCAGTAGCGGCCGGTGGCGCGCTCGGCGGCCAGGATGCGGTCGTGGTCGGCGAGCGAGCCGCACAGCGGCTTCTCGCAGTACACCCAGGCGCCCGCCTCCAGCGCGGCCACCGTCAGGTCGGTGTGCGTGAACGACGGCGTGCAGATCACCACCAGGTCGGGGCGTTCGGCGGCGAGCAGCTCCCGCGGGTCGCCGTAGCCGCGGGGGATCGCGTGCTCGGCCGCGAAGCGCTCGGCCCGGGCGGCGTCGGCGTCCGCGACGGCCACCAGCTCCAACTGCCCCGGCAGGGCCCGGATCGCGGGCACATGGGCGTCCCCGGCGATGCTGCCCGCCCCGATGACCGCCGTGCGGTACGGCCGCGGCGCGCTCATGCCCGGCCGCCGTCCGCCGCGAGCCCCGCGGCCAGCCACCGCGTGGTCACCTCGACCGCCTCCCGCTCGGTGCCGGGGGTGTGGAACCCGTGGTCGGCGCCGGGCATGCTGTGGAACTCCCATGCGGGCAGGGCCGCCGCGGCCTGCCGGGCGATGGCGTGGGAGACGTAGCGGTCCCGGTCGCCGTGGACCACCAGCGCGGGCGGGGACGCGGCGGCGTACCCCTGAAGCGGGTGGCTGCGGGCCATCTCCGCGAACAGCACGCGGCCCAGCGGGAAGCGGCCGCCGAGCGCCAACTCGCCGGTCGCGGCCAGCTCCTCGAACCGCTGCGGCCCGAAGTTCGCCAGGCCCCAGGGCAGTTCGGGGGCCAGGAAGGTCCGCCGCAGGTCCAGGACCGGGTTCCACAGCACCAGCCGGGCCAGCCGCGGGCCGAGCCAGGGCATCGACAGCCCGGTGGCGACGGCGCCGAAACTCGCGGCCACCACCGCCGACGGCCCGGGGAACTCCCGTTCCGCATAGGCCGTGACGGCTTCGAGGTCCAGCATCTCCCCGGCGATCGTGACCCCTCGCGGGGTGCCGCCGCTGGCGCCGTGCCCGCGGAAGCTGAACCGCACGGCGGTCAGGCCCGCTGCGGCCAGGCGCGCGGCGAGCCGGGTGAAGCCGCCGCCCTCGTCGAGGTCGGCGCCGATGCCGTGCGCCAGCACCACCGTGCCCTGCGGCCGGCCCCCGCCGCCCGGCGCGGGCCGGTGCACCGCGGTGTCCAGCTCGATCCCGTCGGGCGCGGCCACCCGCATCCGCTGTATGTCCGTCACGAACCCCTCGTCTCCTTCGCCGACTCGCCGACTCGCCGACTCGCCGACTCGGCGACCCGGCGTGCCCTCCACGCCGTCCTGCGGCGGACCGATCCGCCGGCCCGGCCCCGGCCCGGCCCCGGCGCGCCCCCCAGGCAGCGCACCGGAGCCGGGAGTTGCCCCGCGTCAGGGCGTCCAGCGGTACAGCAGCACCTTGTTGAACAGGTCGTCCTCCACCTGCACCAGGTAGTCGCCGTCGGCGCGCTTGGTCGCGGAGATGCCGTACGGCACGTCCACCCAGCCGGAGCGGTCGATCGTGCCGATGACCGAGCCGGCCGTCCAGGTGCCCACCGGGCTGGCGTCGGCGGCCTTCCACACCCACACCTGGCCGCGGGTCTCGATGCCCGCCGCGAAGATGTAGTCGCCCGCGAACGCCAGGCTCACCATGGTCACCACGATCGTCGAGGCGGTGTCCCAGGGCAGCAGCAGCGTCCAGGTCGGCGTGGTGTTGCCGGTGCTCCACTTGTCGTAGCGGACCAGGACCTTGCCGCACTCCTTCCAGTGCGCGTTGTCGAACGGCTGGTCCGGGGTGTAGCCGACCATGTACATCACGTCGGCGGCCACGTCGTAGTGCAGCCGCCGGACCACGCTGAAGGGCGCGGGCAGCGCGATGGTCTCCATCGACTCGTAGGTGTAGATCGGGTTCTGCTGACTGTCGAAGCCCTGGAGCGGGTAGCGGCGCAGGTTGCGGTCGCCGCCCTCCCAGATGTCGCCGTTGTCGTCGACGTACCACACCCAGCAGTTGCTGGGGGAGCTGCTGCCGTCGCCGGGCTGGACGTACTCGCCCGCCTCGAAGTTGCCGTTGCCGCTGAGGTCGCGCCAGATCCACTGGCCGGTCGCGGGCTGGTTGGGCGGCCAGGTCGGGTCGTCGCCGTTCCAGCGGGCCTTGAAGATCGCGCCGGACGGCTTCGCGATCTCGCCGTCCATCCGGTAGATCAGCAGGTGGGCGCAGTACATGCCGGTGACGTACATGTACAGCCGGCCGCCCAGCCGCTTGAGGAACGGCGAGGCGGCCGCGTGGCTGTGGCCGGTGAGGAACAGCCGGGCGTCCTGCGGGTAGGTGACGGAGTCCAGGGTGTAGCTGCGCCAGGTCGCGTCGCTGCCGGGCGCCTTGGTGTACGCCATGCTGTAGTGGCACTGCTTGGTGTAGATCTCCACGCCGTCGGAGGCCGGGTCGAAGTCGGCGGCGTCCACGAAGGCGCTGCCCTGGAGCTGCCAGACCACCGCGCCGGCCGGCGAGAACTTCCGCAGCCAGGTGCCGAACTCGAACATCGCCACGTAGACGTTGCCCGCCGAGTCGCCGCCGACGCCGACGATGCCGAAGAACTTGTCCGCCGCGACCCGGCCGGGCGTGCCCGCGCCGATGCCGCCGGCCTGGCCGAGGCTGCGGGCCAGCGCCGGGGTGCCGGACAGGCCGGTGTAGGTGTGCACCTGGCGCAGCGGGCCGTTGTCGCCGACCAGCAGGTCGCCGTTGGCGTCGACGGCCACCGAGGTGGGTATCCACTGCGCGGACGGCCCGGAGATCGTGCCGGCCAGCGCGGCGCCGGAGTTGGAGAAGTGCAGGATCTTCGCCGGGTTCGCGGTGTCGACGTGCCAGAAGTGCCCGTCGTTGGTGTCGCGGGTGATGTTCGAGACGACCCAGATCTCCCCGCTGGGCGCGATCGCCACCGAGCCGGGCTGGTTGACCGTCCAGGTGTGCTGGACGGCGCCGGTGGCCGCGTCGAAGACCAGCACCCGGTTGTTGGCGCGGTCGGTGGCCACCACCTGGGTGTCGGTCGCGGCGGCCGCGGCCGGCGGGCTGCCCACCGCGTACGTCAGCGAGGTGGCGGTGCCGTCCAGGGTGTACCGGGTCAGCCCGTTGCCCACGCTGAGGTAGGCGTAGGTGCTGTTGACGGCCACCGCGTCGCCGTTCGCGCCGTGGCAGTTGCCGATGAGGTGGCCGTCCTTGTAGATGCCCGCGTAGTCGCCGGCCTCGTCCCAGAAGCTGACGGTGTAGACGGCGCCGTCGGCGGTGACCGCGATGTTGAAGACGAAGTCCTGCACCCACTCGGTCGCGCCGGAGAAGGTGTTGCCGGTCCAGGAGGTGACGACGTTGGTGAGCGTGGTGTCCAGGGAGGCGGCGGACCGCGCCTTGGCGAGGCTGCCCTTGGCGGTGGTGGCCGGTGCGGCGGCGCCGGCCGAGGCGGCGGTGGCCGGGACCGCCAGGGCGGCGCCCGCGACGATCGCGGCGTTCCGGCCGTAGGTGAGCAGTCGGCGGCGGCTGACGGAGCGGGTGCGAGGCGCGGACGGTGTCTGTGCGGGTTCCTGCTCGCTCATGGAAGGGGTCCTTCGTCGTGGGGTTCGTCGTGGGGCCGGCCCCGTGGGGAGGCCGGCCGGACGTCCATCGAGTGACCGGTCACTTGACGCGACGCCAAGCTAGGGGTCCCCGCACCCGGCGTCAATGCATCTGACCTCTTCCGTTGTCGCGGTCGTGCGATTAGGATGCGTCACATTGTCATGTGAACGGTCACTGAGAATCGAGGTCCTGCGTGTCCGACCGGCCGACCCTGCGGACCGTCGCGGCGGAGGCGGGCGTCTCCCACCAGACGGTCTCCCGGGTGATCAACGGCGACCCCACGGTCACCGAGCCGGTGCTCGACCGGGTGCTGCACGCGATGCGCGTGCTCGGCTACCGGCCCAGCGCGGGCGCGCGCGCCCTGGCGAGCGGCCGCACCGAGGTGGTCGGCGTCGTCCTGCCGCACAACCCCGGCTTCGCCTTCTCCAACGACCACCTGATCCGCCTGGTCCAGGGCGCCGACCAGGAACTGACCACCCGCGGCTACGGCCTGCTGCTGTCCACCCGCGAGGTGCCCGACGACCCGTCCTCGGCCTACCGCCGCTTCGTGCAGCGCCGCCAGGTCGACGGGCTGCTGGTGGAGGCGGGCGCCGGCGGAGACTCGCTCGCCGCGCTGCGCACCGCCGACTATCCGACGGTGGTGATCGGCTACACCGCCGAGGACTTCACCTGCGTCCACCCCGACGACGAAGGCGGCGCCTACGCGGTGGCCCAGCACCTGCTGGCCCTCGGGCACCGCCGGATCGCGGTGGTCGACGGGCCGCCCGAGAGCCGGCTCGCGATGGCCGCGCGGATGCGCGGGGTGCGGCGGGCCTTCGCCGACGCCCGCCGCGAGATCCCCGCCGACCTGCTGGAACAGGGCGACTTCACCGCCGCCTCCGGCCACGCGGCGGCCGGGCGGCTGCTCGCCCGGGCCGACCCGCCCACCGCGATCTTCGCCTTCAACGACGGCATGGCGCTGGGCGCCGGGCGCCGGCTGCGCGAACTGGGCCGGGACCTGCCCGGCGAGGTGTCCCTGGCCGGCTTCGACGACACCGAGGCCGCCGACCTCGTCGACCCCGCGCTGACCAGCGTCAGCCTGCACAGCGTGGACGTCGGCCGCCGCGCCGCGCAGATCCTGCTCGACCTGATCGACGGACGGCCCCCCGCCGAGCGGGAGATCGTCATGCCCAGCACGCTCAAGGTCCGCGCGTCCACCGCCCCGCCCACCGCCGGCTGAAGCAGCCCGCCGCACACGCCGCCGCCTGCCCCCCACGCCGCCACCTGCCGGACCCGCCGCCGAAACCGCCGGACCGGCCCCGTACCGAAGCGCACCCCGCGCGCACCGCACCACCCGGAAAGGACCGTCGTACCGATGGAGAACGCCCCACACCCGAGCCACCGCCCGGAAGGCGGCTACGTCGAGGACGTCTCGCCCGGCACCGGTCGGCTGCGGCCCCGCGCGTCGTTCGCCTCCGACGCGCCCGAGTACTCCCTCGACGGCCGGTGGAGCTTCCGGCTCGCCGCGGGACTGCACGACCTCACCCCCGGCTTCGAACAGCCCTCCTTCGAACCCGACGCCGGCAGCGGCTGGACCGGCATCGCGGTGCCCTCCTGCTGGCAGATGGACGGAATCCCCGGCCCCGGCCGCTTCGGCGCCCCCGCCTACACCAACGTCACCTTCCCGATCCCCGTCGACCCGCCGCTGGTGCCCGACGAGAACCCCACCGGCGAGTACCTGCGCACCTTCGACGTCGAGGACGGCTTCGGCACCGGCACGGCCGTCCTGCGCTTCGAGGGCGTCGACTCCTGCTTCGCGGTCTGGCTCAACGGCCACCTGCTCGGCGACGGCAAGGGCAGCCGGCTGCCCACCGAGTTCGACGTCACCGAGGTGCTGCGCCCCGGCCGCAACGTCCTGGCGCTGCGCGTCCACCAGTGGTCCGCCGCGACCTACCTGGAGGACCAGGACATGTGGTGGCTGTCGGGCGTCTTCCGCTCGGTGCGGCTGCTGTCCCGACCGGCCGGCGGCATCGACGACTTCTTCGTGCACGCCGACTACGACCACCGAACCGGCACCGGCACCCTGCGCGTCGACGTCCGCGGCGACGCCCGGCTCAGCGTGCCCGAACTCGGCATCGCCGACGCCGACCCCGCCGGGCCGCACACCGCGGCCGGCATCGAGCCCTGGAGCGCGGAGCGGCCGCGGCTGTACGCCGCCGAACTCGCCACCGCCACCGAGCGGGTGCCGTTGCGCATCGGCTTCCGCCGGATCGCCGTCGAGGACGGCGTGCTCACCGCCAACGGCACCCCGCTGCTGCTCAGCGGCGTCAACCGGCACGAGTGGGACCCGGTCACCGGCCGCACCCTGACCCGCGAGACCATGCTCGCCGACGTGCTGCTGATGAAGCGGCACAACATCAACGCCGTCCGCACCAGCCACTACCCGCCCGAGTCGGCCTTCCTCGACCTGTGCGACGAGTACGGCCTGTGGGTCGTCGACGAGTGCGACCTGGAGACCCACGGCTTCGCCGAGAACGGCTGGCGCCGCAACCCCAGCGACGACCCGGCCTGGCGCCCCGCGCTGCTGGACCGGGCCGAGCGGATGGTGGAGCGGGACAAGAACCACCCCAGCGTCGTCATCTGGTCGCTGGGCAACGAGTCGGGCGTCGGCGAGAACCTGCGGGCCATGGCCGAGTGGATACGCGACCGCGACCCGGACCGGCTCATCCACTACGAGGGCGACTGGGACAACTGCGCCTACACCGACCTGTACTCCGCGATGTACGCCGACTACCCCGCGGTCGCGGCGATCGGCGCCGGCCAGGAGCCGCGCACCGGCGACCCCGCCCACGACGCCCGCCGCCGCGCGATGCCGTTCGTGCTGTGCGAGTACGCCCACGCGATGGGCAACGGCCCCGGCGGACTGCGCCAGTACCAGGAGCTGTTCGAGCGGCACCCCCGGCTGGCCGGCGGCTTCGTGTGGGAGTGGATCGACCACGGGGTGGCGCAGCGCGCCGCCGACGGCACCCTGTACTACGCCTACGGCGGGGACTTTGGCGAGCCGGTGCACGACGGCAACTTCGTCGCCGACGGCCTGCTGCTGCCCGACCGCACCCCCTCGCCCGGCCTGCTGGAGTACGCGAAGGTCATCGAGCCGGTCCGGATCACCGCCCGCGCCGACGGCGGCGGCATCGAGGTGCGCAACCTCCACCACACCCGCGACACCGGCTACCTGCGGTGGACCTGGCTGCTGGAGGTCGACGGCGAGCAGGCCGGGGAGGGCGACTGGACGGTGGCGGCCACCGCGCCCGGCGCGACCGGCCGCGCCGACTGGCCCGAGGCGCTGCTCAAGGCGCTGGAAGCGGCCGGACCGGGCGAGCGCCGGCTGACGGTCGGCGCGCAACTCGCCGCCGACGAGCCGTGGGCCGGCGCGGGCCACACCGTCGCCTGGGCGCAGTTCGCCCCCGCCGTCGAGGGCGCGCCGGACGCCGCCCGACCCGGCGGCGGACTCCCGCAGGCGGCCCCGCGGTTCACGCCGCCCGCGACCTCGGGCACCGCGGTGCCGCGCCGCTCGGGCAGCACCGTCACCCTCGGCGACGCCGCGTTCGACACCGTCACCGGCACCCTGGTGCGCCTGGGCGGCCTGGCGCTCACCGGCCCGCGGGTGGACATCTGGCGGGCGCCCATCGACAACGAGCGCCGCTCGCCGCTGCTGGAGCAGTGGCTGCGCGCCGGGCTGCACCGGATGCGGCACAAGGTGCTGGACATCCGCGCCGGCGAGGACACCCTCACCGTGCGCACCAAGCTCGTTCCGGCCGGCCTGGACGTGGCGCTGCTCGCCGACTACCACTGGTCCACCGCCCCCGGCGGCGGCCTCGTCCTCACCCTGGACACCGCGCCGACCGCGCCCTGGCCGGTGCCGCTGCCGCGCCTGGGCGTCGCGCTGACGCTGCCGGGCACGCTGGACCGGGTGAGCTGGTTCGGGCTCGGCCCGGGCGAGGCGTACCGGGACAGCGAGGAAGCCGTCCGCGTCGGCCGCTACGCCGCCACGGTCGCCGCACTCCAGACGCCGTACGTCTTCCCGCAGGAGAACGGCAACCGGCGGCATGTGCGGTGGGCCCGCCTGACCGCGGACCCGGCGGCGAACGCGAGTGGCACCGCGGGCGGCGGGGGAGCCGTACCGGGCCTGGCGATCACCGGCGCCCCCTGGTTCGACCTGACCGCCAAGCCCTGGTCCACCGAGGCGCTGTCGCAGGCCGCGCACACCTGCGACCTGCGGCCCGACGGCCGCACCCACCTCAACCTGGACCTCGAACACCACGGCCTGGGCAGCGCCTCCTGCGGCCACGCCCTCCAGCCCCGGCACGAACTGGCCGCCCTCCCGGCCCGGTTCACCCTCACCTTCGCCGCGATCGGGCCCGAGGCGGGTGAGGGCGCGGGGTGACGGTGCGGGGCGGTGCAGGGTGACGGCGCGGGGCGGCGCGGGGCGGCGCCCCCGAACCCGCCGGATGTAGGATGATCCGGCGAGACAACGTTGGCCCACCTCTCGGCGCCACGTCGCCGAGGGGGACACCACGTGACTGCACCGAGCCCGGGCCCGAGCGGCGCCGCCCCGCGGCGCCCGACGATGGCCGACGTCGCCCGCGCGGCCGACGTCAGCCTCAAGACCGTCTCACGGGTGGTCAACGGCGTGTCCACCGTCGACCCGGAGATGGCCGCCCGGGTCCGGGCGGCGGTGGCCCGACTGGGCTTCCGGCGCAACAGCATGGCCCGCGACCTGCGCACCCGCAGCACCTCCGCCACCGTCGGGCTGCTCATCGAGGACCTCGCCAACCCGTTCTACGCGCTGATCGCCGCGGCCGCGGCGCAGTGCGCCCTGGAGAACGACACCCTGCTGATCACCGCGAGTTCGGAGGAGGACGCCGAACGGGAGCGCCGGCTGCTGCTCCAGATGTGCGAACGGCGCGTGGACGGGCTGCTGGTGGTGCCCGCCGGCAGCACCGCCGACCACGTCTACCTGCGCTCCGAGATCGAGATGGGCACCCCCGCGGTGTTCCTGGACCGGCCGCCGACCAATGTGCGGGCGGACACCGTCCTGATCGACAACGCGGCCGGCGCGCGGTCCGCGATCGAGCACCTCACCGCCCGGGGGCACGAGCGGATCGGCGTGGTGTCGGACTGGCTGAGCATCCACCCGATGTCCGAGCGGCTGTCGGCCGCCGAGGCGGCCCTGGAGCGCGCCGGGCTGCCCTACCGGCCGGACCTGATCCGCTTCGGCCTGCACACCGTGCCCGACACCGAGGCGGCCGTCGCGGAGATGCTCGCCGGGCCGCAGCCCCCCACCGCGCTCTTCGCCCTCAACAACCGCCTCACCCTCGGCGTGCTCGGCGCCCTGAACCGGCTCGGCCAGGACGTCGCCGTGGTCGGCTTCGACGACTTCGAGACCGCCGGGCTGATGGCGCACCCGCTGACCGTGGTCTCCTACGACGCCCGCGCCATCGGCCGGATCGGCGCCGAACTGCTCTTCCAGCGCATCGCCGGCGACACCTCCCGCCCCCGCACCGTGGTCGTCCCCACCACCCTGGTCGAGCGCGGCTCGAGGCCCCCCGCCTGAGGCGCTCCGCCCTCAGCCGTCCTGCGGGCCGGCCAGCGGCACCCGCCACTCCAGCCGGGTGCCGCCCCCCGCGGCCGGGCCGACCTCGAACGTCCCGCCCAGGGCCCCGGCCCGCTCGGCGAGGTTGCGCAGGCCGCCGCGCGGCGCCCCGGGCGCGATGCCCGCACCGTCGTCGCGCACGGTCAGCTCCAGCGTGCCGGCCGCGGCCCGCAGCGTGACATGGACCCCGCGGGCGCCGGCGTGCCGGGCCACGTTCGACAGCGCCTCGTCGAGCACCGCGACGGCCTCCTCCGCGACCGCCGGCGGCACCTCGGTGTCGATCGGACCGGCCATCTCCAGCGACGGGTTGAAGCCCAGCGAGGCGGCCGCGCGCTCCACCCCGTCCGCGACCCGCGCGCGCAGCCCGTGCCGCTCGGCCGCCCGGTCCCGCAGCCCGAAGATCGTGGTCCGGATGGTCCTGATCGTCTCGTCGAGGTCGTCGACCGCGCGCGTGATCCGCTCGGTGGCCTGCGGGTGGTCGACGAACCGCAGCGTGCTCTGCAACGTCATGCCCGTCGCGAACAGCCGCTGGATCGCCCGGTCGTGCAGGTCCCGGGCGATCCGGTCGCGGTCCTCCAGCACGGCGATCTGCTCCGCGTCCCTGCGGCGCGCGGCCAGCTCCAGCGCCAGCGCCGCCTGCCCGGCGAAGGCCAGCAGCGGCGCGGTCTCCTCGTCGCTGAAGGGCGCCGCCCCTTCGGTACGGGCCAGCAGCAGCACACCGCGCACCCCGTCGTCGGTGACCATGGGCACCGCCACCACCGGCCCCAGGCCGCGCCACCTGGCCGGCCGCGCGGCCGCGGTCGCCCGGGGGTCCTTACGGATGTCGGCGGTGGAGATCCGCTCCCCGGTGGACAGCGCCGCGCCCATGAACGAGCCGTCCACCGGCAGCACCAGGCCGCGGTGCGCCTCGGCGTCCACGCCCAGCGCGATCGCCACCCGCAGATCGGCGCCCCCGGCGACCGGCAGCGCCAGCACACCGAGGTCGGCGCCCAGGATGCGGCCGGCGTCGCCGACGATCCGCTCCAGCACCTGCGACTGCGGCGCGCCCGACAGCAGCGCGCGCACGATCTGCGCGTTCGCCGCCAGCCAGCGCTGCCGCCGCCGGGCGGCCTCGTACAGCCGGGCGTTGTCGATCGCGATCCCCGCCGCCACCGCGAGCAGCCGCAGCATCGTCTCGTCGTCCGCGTCGAAGTCCGCGCCGCCGCGCTTCTCGGTGAGGTAGAGGTTGCCGAAGACCTCCCCGCGCACCCGGATCGGCACACCGAGGAAGGTGTGCATCGGCGGGTGGTGGGGCGGCAGGCCGTAGGACGCCGGATGCTCCGACAGCTCGGACAGCCGCAGCGGCCGCGGGTCCCGGATCAGCTCGCCGAGGATGCCGTGCCCGGCGGGCAGCGCTCCGATCCGCCGCGCGACCTCCGCCGGCACCCCCACCGTCAGGAACTCCGACAGCCGCGTGCCCTCGACCACGCCCAGCGCCCCGTACCGGGCGTCGACCAGCGCCACCGCGGACTCCACGATCCGGCGCAGCAGATGCGACAGATCCAGCTCGCTGCCCACCGACAGCAGCGCCTCCAGCAGGCCGTGCACGCGCGCCCGCGCGCCGTGCTCGACATCGGCGCGCGCCTGCATCTCGTCCAGCAGGCGGTCCAGTTCCGGCCCGGGCCGGCGGCCGTCGTCGCCGAGGCTGTCGCCCACCGCATCCTCCACCCGCCCGATACCACCCGATCCGGTCCGCCCGATCCCGCCCGACGCATGCCGCTGACCACCGCACGCTAGCCGCGCCCGCGCGCCGCCCGGCGCACCGACGCCGGGCACGGCCCGCGATCCGCCCGCGATTCCGCCCGACCGGGCGCACCCGGGGCCGAACGGCCCAGCGGCCCGCTCCGGGCGGCCCTGCCGCGACGGGCGCGGCTCCGGCAGCGTGGAGGGCACAGCCGCACGGAGGATGCCATGGCCACGCCGACGCTGGACGACACGACACTGGACCGGCTGATCTCGGCCGCGGTCGCCGCCCCGTCGATCCACAACTCCCAGCCCTGGTGCTACCGCCTCGACCCCGCCACGCTCACCGTCGAGGTGCACGCCGCCCCCGAGCGGCGCGTCCCGCACGCCGACCCCGACGGGCGCGCCCTGCACCTGTCGGTCGGCGCCGCCCTGTTCAACCTGCGCGTCGCGGTGGCGCACTTCGGCTGGGAGCCGGTGGTGCGGCTGCTGCCGCACGCGCCCGACCCGGGCCACCTGGCGTCCGTACGGCTCGCCGGGCCGCGGCGCGGCGACGGGCGCACAGCGGCGAACCGTGCGAACGCGCGGCTGTACGAGGCGCTGTGGCGCCGCCACAGCAACCGCTTCCCCTTCTCCGACCGGCCGGTGCCCGAGGACCTGCTGCGCGAACTGGCGACCACCGCGGGCGACGAGGGCGTACGGCTGGTCCTGCCCGACCCGGCGGAGGCCGCCCGGCTGCTGGAACTGACCGCCCGCGCCGACTGGTACGAGTCCGCGGACCCGCGGCGCCGGGAGGAGTCCCGCTCCTGGGTGCGGGACGGGGCGGCGGACGGGGTGCCGTCCTCGGCGATTGGCCCGCGCGACGAGCAGGGCCGGATGCCGGTACGGGACTTCTCCGCGGCGCCGCCGGTGCGCAGGCCCCCGCCGGGCCCCTTCGAGACCCACCCCGTGGTCGGCGTGCTGTCCACGCGGCAGGACGAGCCCGCGGACTGGCTGCGCGCCGGGCAGGGCCTGGAGCACGTGCTGCTGCTCGCGACCGCCCACGACCTGCGGGCCTCGCTGCTCCACCAGGCGCTGGAGTGGCGCGAGCTGCGCTGGGCGCTCAACGACCCGCACGGCGGGATCGGCCATGTGCAGATGCTGATGCGGCTGGGCTACGGCCCGCAGTCCCCGCCGACGTCCCGGCGCCCGGCGCGGGACGTCCTGGCGCCCCCGCGGCCGCCCGGTAGCTGACCGGACGGGCGGTGCCATCGACCCCGGCCCGGGACCGGTCGGCCCCTGCGCCCGGGCCCGGGCGCGGACGACCATGGAAGCGCGGACGCCGCCGGGCCGCGCCCGAAGAGGCCGGCCGCCGAGAACGCAAGGCGAGGTCGCCTTGGACCTGCGCGGCCCGCACGGCAGCGGGCTGCCGGAGCCGGCCCGCGGGTAGACCGTTCGGCCCTAGAAATCCGGGCGGCCGCCGCCCCATGATCGTTGTCACGGGACAGGAGGCGGTTCGGGCGGAAGGGCGCAGTGGGATGAGTGAGGCGCGGCGCGGTGCAGCGCAGGGGCCGATCAGGGTGTTCCTGCTGGACGACCACGAGGTCGTGCGGCGCGGTGTGCGCGACCTGTTGGACGCCGAACCCGGCATCGAGGTGGTCGGGGAGGCGGGCACGGCCGGCCAGGCGCTCGCCCGGGGGCCCGCGCTGCGGCCCGACGTCGCGGTGCTGGACGTGCGGCTGCCCGACGGGGACGGCGTCACCGTCTGCCGCGAACTGCGCTCGCGGCTGCCCGCCCTGGGGTGCCTGATACTCACCTCGTTCGACGACGACGAAGCACTGCTGGACGCCATCATGGCCGGCGCCGCGGGCTACGTACTGAAGCAGATCAAGGGCTCGGACCTGGTCTCGGCGGTGCGCACCGTCGCGTCCGGGCAGTCGATGCTCGACCCGGCCACCACCACCCGCCTGATGAGCAGCCTGCGCGGCGGCGAGGAGGACGCGGACCCGCAGGCACGGGCGCTGTCCGGGCTGACCCCCAGGGAGCGGGAGATCCTCGGCCTGATCGGCGAGGGCCTGACCAACGCGCAGATCGGCCGGCGGCTGTACCTGTCGGAGAAGACGGTCAAGAACAACGTCTCCCGCCTGCTGGGCAAGCTCGGGGTGGAGCGGCGGGTCCAGGCCGCCGTCATCGCCACCGAGGACGCCGCCCACCGCGCGGAGCACGACCCGCCCGGTGGGCGCGGCCGCCGCTGACCGCGCGCCGCCGCGCCGCCCGGAGGACTCCGGTCAGCCGCCGTGGATCACCGCGACCGGGCACTGCGCGTGGTGCAGCACCGCGTGCGTCACGCCCCCGAAGGGCGCACGGAAGCGGTGGGTGGGCCGCCGGGCGCCCAGGACCAGCAGGTCGGCGTCCTCGGACGCCGTGACCAGGGCGCCGCCGGTGGACCGGGTGCGGACCGTCTGCTCGGTGATCTCCAGGTGCGGGAACTCCTCGCGCAGCGGCCGCACCGTCCGGCGCGTGGCACCCGCCTCGTCCGCCGCGACGGCCGCCACGTCGTCGACCATCGGGACCATGCTCCCCACGCCTTCCAGGAACATCCAGGCGCTCACCACCCGCAGCGCGGCGCCGCGGGCGAGTGCCGAGCGCGCGGCGAACCGCAGCGCGTCGCGGTCGCCGTCGTCGCGCGCCGCCGCGACCACCACCCCGCGCTCCGGCTCCGGCACCCGGTGCACCACGACGAGCGGACCGCGGGCGCGGGCCGCCGCGCGCAGGCCGACCGAGCCGAGCAGCAGGCCGGAGAAGCCGCCCAGGCCGCGGGAGCCCACGACGGCGGTGCCGGTCGCGCCCGCCGCCTCCAGGACGCTGTCGGCGGGGTCGCCGCGGCTGAGCACGGTGTCGACGGCCAGGTCCGGGTACCGGGCGGTGACGAGGTCGACGGTGTGCCGCAGGCAGCGGTCGGCGTCCTGGAGCAGCTCCTGGAGCCCCTCGGGGCCGACGTAGCGGGTCTCGTCGCTGCCGAGCGCGGACACCACGGTCAGCGGCCGGCCGCGGCGCGCGGCTTCCTCGGCGGCCCACAGCACGGCGACCCCGGCGGGCGCCGAACCGTCCGTGCCGACCACCACGGGCCCCAGGCCCCCGCTGGCCTCTGCGCTGTCCATGGCTCCTCCAAAGGTGTCGGGTGCGCAAGGCCCCCCTCATGACCGATTCTGTGCGCGGCCGCCGGTCGGGCGCATGGGCCCTTCGGGCCCGCGCGGCCGGGCACCGGCGGTGCGCCGGCGGGCCGAACGGCCCCTGGGACAGGGCCGGCCGGCCCGGGGCATCGGCACCGCAGGACCGCTGCACCGCCCACCGCGGACGAGGAGCGTGGGAGCCGAGAGGGCGGCGGGGCCGGCACGGGCTGCCCCCGCCGGCGGTCGACCGCCCGAACACGACAACGGAGGAGCGACAGCCATGGCTTCACGTCAGATGGAACGGCGTCCGCGCTGGATGCCGCCGTTCGCGGACTGGATCGACGACCTTCCGTTCGACCTGCGCCTGCCCGGCGAGCACATGATCCGGGTCGAGGAGAGCACGACGGAGGGCGCGTGGACGATGAAGGCGGAACTCCCGGGCGTCGACCCGGACAAGGACGTCGACGTCACCGTCCAGGACGGCGTCCTGACCGTGCACGCCGAACGGACCGAGGAGGCGACGGACACCAAGCACCGCTCCGAGTTCCGGTACGGCTCCTTCACCCGCAGCGTGGAGCTTCCGCCCGGCGTGAAGGAGGAGGACATCTCCGCCGACTACGACAGCGGCGTCCTGACGGTGACCGCGCCGGTCGGCACCCCGGCCGAGACCGAGCCGCACCGCGTGCGGATCGCCAGGAAGCCCTGAGCGGCGCCGGCCGCGGGCCGGGCGCACGGCCGCCGCCCTGCGCCCGACCCGTTCGGCCGCGCCGACATGACGACGTGACGACGTGACGACGGTGGCGAACGGGCCACCGCGGCCCGTCAGGTGACGGCGGTGCCCGACGGCGACGGCCGCAGCTCGCTCGTCACGTCGACGACCCCTTCGACGGCGCGGGCCAGCCGGGCCGCCAGCCCGATCAGCCCGGGCTCCAGCACGTCGCCGCGCAGCGCCACCCGCCCCTCGTGCACGGTCACCCGCACGTCGGGCTCCCCGGGGAAGAGCACCTCCACGACCTGGCGGCGCACCTCGCCGGCGAGCTCCTCGTCGGTGCGCAGGAACGCCTTGAGCAGGTCCGCGCGGCTGACGATGCCGCTCAGCCGGCCGGACGCGTCGATCACCGGCAGCCGCTTGACGCCCCGCACGGCCATGATCCGGGCGGCCTGCGCCAGCGTGGAGCCGGCGTGCACGCACACCGCGGGCGCCGTCATCAGCCGGTCGGCGGTGACGGCCTCGGCCTTGTCCAGTCCGGGCCGCCGCTCCTCGCGGTCGTAGCGGTTCGGCGGCACCGCCCGGAACTCCTCCTTCGGCAGCAGGTCCGCCGCGGAGACCACGCCCACCACGCGGCCCTCGCCCTCGAGCACCGGAAGGGCGCTGACCTTCCAGTGCTTCATGGTCCTGACGATCTCCTTGAAACTCGCGTCCCGGCCGACGGCGACGACGGTGCGGGTCATCACGTCCCCGACGGTCATGGGTGAGCTGAACATGGTCGCCTCCCGCGGCGGCGAGGACGCGAGCCCGCCGTGCGGACCGTCCGGCCGCCTCGGTCTCCAGCATCGCGCACCCGCCGCCCGCGGCGCTGGGGCCGATCGGGCCCTACCGCCCGCACCGGTCCCGCGCGCGGGGCGGTAGGGCGGCGAAGGGTAGGGTGTGCGCTGTCAGGGGCGGCACGCGAGCCGCCCGGCCGGGGCCGACGACGCCCCCGCGGAACCCGCGAGCAGGAGAGACGAGGCGTGCACATGACCCGGTTGCCCGCCGCCGCCTGCTGTCCGCCGTGAGGCCCGCCGCGCGCTGAGCCGCGTGCCGCGGCCCGCCGCCGTACCCCGCCCGCCGCGCCGCTCCGGCCGGGCCCGCGCCGTATGCCCGGCCGTCCGTTCGTCCGTCCGTCCGAGGGAGCCGTCCCGGGCCCCCTTCGACGACCTCCCCGCTGCCCCCCGCGCCCGCCGCCCGGCGCCGCGCGCCTCCCGTCCCCCGCGCAGCCGAGCGGCCGCGCCCGAGCACGACAGGCACCTGGTCTTGCAGACACCGCCCCCGCCCCTGTCCGCGCGCCTGCGCGCCCTGCCCCGCCCGGCCTGGTCCGCCCCGAAGGTCCTCCGGGTGGAGGTGCTGGCCGGCCTCGTCGTCGGCCTGGCGCTGATCCCCGAGGCGATCTCGTTCTCGGTGATCGCCGGGGTCGACCCCAAGGTCGGGCTCTTCGCCGCCTGCACCATGGCGATGACCATCGCGATCGTCGGCGGCCGGCCCGCGATGATCTCGGCGTCCACCGGCGCCGTCGCCCTGGTCACCGCACCCGTCGTCCGCGAGCACGGGCTCGGCTACCTCATCGCGACCGTCATCCTCGCCGGCGTCCTCCAGATCGTGCTGGGCGTACTCGGGGTGGCCCGGCTGATGCGGTTCGTGCCGCGCCCGGTGATGGTCGGCTTCGTCAACGCCCTGGGCATCCTGCTGTTCACCGCGCAGATACCGAACCTGCACGACGTGCCGTGGGCGGTCTACCCGCTGGTGGCCACCGGGCTGCTGGTGATGGTGTTCTTCCCGCGCCTGACCCGGGCGGTGCCCGCGCCGCTGGTGTCCATCGTGATCCTGACGGTGTTCACGGTCGCGGCGGGCGTCGCGGTGCCGACGGTCGGCGACAAGGGCCGCCTGCCGTCGTCGCTGCCGGTGCCGGGGCTGCCGGACGTGCCGTTCGACACCCACACCCTGGCGGTGATCGCGCCCTACGCGCTGGCGATGGCGCTCGTCGGGCTGATGGAGACGCTGATGACCGCCAAGCTCGTGGACGACATCACCGACACCCGCTCGGACAAGACCCGCGAGTCCGTCGGCCAGGGCATCGCCAACATCGTCACCGGGCTCTTCGGCGGCATGGGCGGCTGCGCGATGATCGGCCAGACCATGATCAACGTCAAGAGCGGCGCCCGCACCCGGCTGTCCACCTTCCTGGCCGGGTTCTTCCTGCTGGTCCTGTGCATCGTGCTCGGGCCGGTCGTCTCGCACATCCCGATGGCCGCGCTGGTCGCGGTGATGGTGCTGGTCGCCTTCGGCACCTTCGACTGGCACTCGGTCAGGCCCGCCACCCTCAAGCGGATGCCGGTAGGCGAGACCGTCGTCATGGTCGTCACCGTCGCCGTGGTGGTGGCCACCAGCAACCTGTCGATCGGCGTCGTGGTCGGCACGCTCGCCGCCATGGTCGTCTTCGCCCGCCGCGTCGCCCACCTCACCGATGTCACCTCGGTCCTCGACCCGGACGGCGGCAGCGTCGTCTACGCCGTGACCGGCGAGCTGTTCTTCGCCTCCTGCAACGACCTGGTCACGCAGTTCGACTACGCCGGCGACCCCGACCGCGTCGTCATCGACCTCAGTGCCGCGCACGTCTGGGACGCCTCGTCCGTGGCGGCGCTGGACGCGATCACCACGAAGTACGCGGCACGCGGCAAGAGCGTGGAGATCGTGGGGCTCAACGAGCACAGCGCGCGGATGCACGGGCGGCTCAGCGGCGAGCTGACGGGGGCGGGCTGACCGGGGCGGGTCGAGGCGACCCGGCGGGCGGCGCGTCGGGCGGCCGTACGGGGGCGCGGGCGCGGGTTGCGGCAGGCGCATAGGATCTTGCTCATGGCGCAAAGCGAGGACGGGGAGCTGGACCGCCTGGTGCGGCAGCGGATCAGGGCACTGCGGGTGGCGCGCGGCTGGTCGTTGGAGGAGCTGGCCTCGCGGGCGCTGGTCAGCCAGTCGACGCTCAGCCGGATCGAGAACGGGCAGCGCCGCCTGGCGCTGGACCAGCTGGTCACGCTGGCCCGGGCACTGGACACCTCTCTGGACCAGCTGGTCGAGGCGGCGGCCGACGACGTGGTGAGCAACCCGGCGATCGACCCGGCCCACGCGCGGATGAGCTGGCCGATGAAGGGGTACCCCGGGATGAGCGTGATCCGGCAGCGGCTGACGGCGCCCCCGCCCGACGGCCCGGCCCGCACCCGTGCCCACCCGGGCCGGGAGTGGCTGGTGGTGCTGTCGGGCACCGCGGTGCTGCTGCTGGGCGACCGCCGGGTGCGGGTGGAGGCGAACCAGGCCGCGGAGTTCCCCACGATGCTGCCGCACGCCTTCGGCGCGGAGGGCGGCCCCTGCGACGTGCTGGGCGTCTTCGACCGCGACGCCCGCCGCGGCCACCAGCGCGGCGAGGCCGGATGAACACCCCGGCCGGCGGCGCCTTGCGCGGACGGCAGCAGATCCGGCGGATGTCTTGCGTACCCCGGGAAGGGCGCCGCCGGGCCCGGGGCACGGCCCTAGCGTGACCGTATGACCCACGCTTCCCCGCATGACCACCACCTCGCCCCGGCCCCCGGGCACACCGGCGCCCACGCCCACGGCCCCGCGCACACCCACGGCGGCACCCACGCCCACACCCACGGCCCGTCCGGTGCCGCGCCCGGCACCGACGACATGGCCGAACTGCTGGACCTGGGCGCGGAAGTCCTCGCCGGGCACACCGCGGAGATCACCGCCTGGCTGCCGGTCGCGGAGCCGCCGCGCCGCATCCTGGACCTGGGCGCCGGCACCGGGGCCGGCACCTTCGCGCTGCTGGCCCGCTTCCCGGCGGCGGAGGTGACCGCGGTCGACGCGTCGCCGGCCCACCTGGAGCGGCTGCGGGAGAAGGCCGAGGCGCTCGGGGTGGCCGGGCGGGTGCACACGGTGCCGGCCGACCTCGACGGGGAGTGGCCGGAACTCGACCGGCCCGACCTGGTGTGGGCGTCGGCGTCGCTGCACCACATGGCCGACCCGGCCCGCACCCTGCGCACCGTGTACGACCTGCTCGCGCCCGGCGGGCTGCTCGCCGTCGTCGAGATGGCGGGCTTCCCGCGGTTCCTGCCCGCCGACGCCCCGCAGGAGCGGCCCGGCCTGGAGGACCGCTGCCATGCCGCGGTGGACCGGCAGCACGCCGAGCAGATGCCGCACCGCGGCGCCGACTGGGGCCCGATGCTGGCCGCCGCCGGGTTCGCGGTCGAGGGCGAGCGGACGGTTCGCGTGTTCGTCGAGGGCGCGGCAGGGGCGGTGGGCGCGGCAGGGGCGGTGGGCGCGGACGGCGCGGAGAGCGCCGCGGACAGCGCCGTCGGCCGCTACGCGCTCGGCAGCCTGCGCCGCCTGCGCGAGGCGGTCGGCGCGGAGCTTCCCGCCGAGGACCTGCGGGCGCTGGACCGGCTGCTGGACACCGCCGGCCCGTCGAGCGTGCTGCGCCGCGGCGACCTCGCGGTCCGCACCGAGCGCGCCGTGTGGGCCGCCCGCCGCGCCTGAGCACCGCCGGCACCGTACGCGCCCCGCACCCCGCACGCCCCATGCGACGAAGCGCCGTTCCGCCGCCGGATGGCCGGAAACACGGTGTCGCGAAAGGCGTGTTACCCCGTCGTTAGGTCTCCGCCGGAACAGTGGCGGGCGAAGTGCCCGCCAGCCGGAAGGAGTTGCCATGTCGAGGGGGACCGGCACACCTGCCCGCCGCCGTACACCGTACGTCCCGGCGGAGCGGTAGGCGGTGCGCACCGTCAGGGAGGGCGTCCTCGGGGCCCGGGTGTCGATCGCCGCGCCCGACTCCGCGGACTTCGGCACCTTCCAGGCGGCCGGCCGCGCCGCGTTCGCGCTGCTGCGGCGGATCGAGGACGTCTTCTGCGCGCCCCGGCCCGGCGGTTCGGCCCGCCGCGTGTTCGAGGGGCTGCTCGGCGCGGCCGACCTCGGCGGGCCGCCGGAGGCGGGGGAGAGCCGCGAGGCCCTCGACCTGTGCGCGATGCTGCGGGCCGTGGGCGAGGGTGTCTTCGACGCGCTGGACACCACTGGCGCCTGGGACGCCAGCGGCTACGTGGGCGCCCCGGCCGGGGCACGGACCCCGGGCGGGCGGCGGCTCGACCCGCGCAAGGCGGTCCGCTGCTGGGCGGTGGAGCGCGCGAGCGACCTGCTGGCCGCCCGCGGGCTGCCCCGGCACCTGGTGAACGCGGGCGGCGACCTGCGGCTGCGCTCCGACGGGGGCACCGGCCCGGCCTGGCGGGTGCGGCTGGCCGACCCCGGCCTGACCGGCGGCCTGCTCGCCATGCTGGAGGTCCGCGAGGGCGCCCTCGCCACCTGCGCGGCCACCGGGCACGACCTGCCGGTGCGGATGCCCGGCACCGGCCGGCCCGCCGCCGCGCTCACCCAGGTGACCGTCATCGGCCCCGACCTGGCACGGGCCGACCTGTACGCCACCGCCGCGACCGCGCAGCCCACCACCGACCGCGCCCGCGCCTGGGTCGACGGCCTCGCCGCGAGCACCCCGTACGAGGCGCTGTGCGTCGACTCCCGCGGCCGCCTGCACACCACCGCCGGGCTCGCCGGCCGGCTGCGCCTGGAGGCCGAGCCGCTGCCCGAGCAGCCGGACCACCCGCCGCTGCGCCCGCCCGCGCGGACCGTCCGGCAGCGCCGCCCCGGCCCGCCACCGCCCGCGCCCGCCTGCCCGCCACCGCCCGCGGCCCCGTACGGCGGGCCGGCTCCGCGCCCCGGCACCGCCCCTGACACCCCGCACACATCGCTCGACCCGTCACCTGATACGCCGTCAGGTTCGCGGTCCGAGCCCGGCGGGAGCGGCCGGCCGACAGGATGAGGCCATGCGTATCCTGATTGTCGAGGACGAGCAGCGCCTGGCCGCCGTCATAGCCGAGGGACTGCGGGACCAGGGCATGGCCGTGGACGTCTGCCACGACGGCGCCGACGCGCTGGCGAAGGTGGAGCTGGGCGACTACGACGTCCTCGTGCTCGACCGCGACCTGCCCGGCCGCTCCGGCGACGAGGTCTGCGCGGAGCTGGCCGGCCGCCCCGAGCCGCCGATGATCCTCATGCTCACCGCCCTGTCGGGCATCGACGACCGGGTGGACGGCCTGACCCTCGGCGCCGACGACTACCTCGGCAAGCCCTTCTCCTTCGCCGAACTCACCCTGCGCGTCAAGGCGCTGGGCCGGCGGCGCGGCGCGCACGGCGTGACCCTGGTCCGCGGCGACCTGACCATGGACACGCTGCGCCGCACCGTACTGCGGGCCGGGCGGCCGGTCGCCCTGACCGCCAAGGAGTTCACGGTGCTGCGGCTGCTGCTGGCCGCGGACGGCGCGGTGCTCAGCCACGAGCAGCTGCTGGAGCGGGCCTGGGACGAGAACGCCGACCCGTTCACCAACACCGTGCGGGTCACCGTCAACCGGCTGCGCCGCAAGCTCGGCCCGCCCGACCTGATCGAGACCCTCGTCGGCGCCGGCTACCGGATCGCCCGGTGAACCTGCCGCGCCGCGCCGCCGCCCGGCTGCGCCGCCCGAACCTGACCCTCCGCGGACGCCTGACCCTCACCTACGCCGTGCTGTTCACCGTCGGCGGCAGCGCCCTGGTCCTGGCCATGACCACCGCCCTGTACGAGGAGATCTTCCGCCCGCTGCCCGCCTCCGAGGTCCCCGGCAGCCTCGACCCCGACCACGACAACTACATCGGGCTGTCCGACCAGATCCGCGACGCGGCCGCCTCACGGCTGCTGGTCATCGCGCTGCTGCTGCTGTCGGTGGTCGTCGCGCTGTCCGCGCTGGTCGGCTGGTGGGTCGCCGGACGGCTGCTGCGGCCGATCGCCGACATCACCGCCGCCGCCCGCCGCGCCACCGACGCGACCCTGCACGAACGGCTGCGGCTGACCGGCCCGCCGGACGAACTGCGGCAGCTCGGCGACACGTTCGACGAGATGCTGGAGCGCCTGGACCGGGCCTTCGACGCCCAGCGCAGATTCGTCGCCAACGCCAGCCACGAACTGCGCACCCCGCTCGCGCTGACCCGCGCGGCCGTCGAGGTCACCCTCGCCAAGCCCGCCGTCACCGAGGAGCAGTGGCGCACCATGGCCGCCGACGTCGCCGACGCCACCGGCAGCGCCCAGCGGCTGATCTCCGCGCTGCTGCTGCTCGCCCGCTCCGAGCAGGCCGCCGCCGACCTCGTCGAGGACGACCTCGCCGACGTCGCAGCCGAGGCGCTGGACCAGGTGGCGGGCCGGGCCAGGGCGCGCGGGCTGCGCCTGCGGACCGACCTCGAACCCGCCCCGCTGCCCGCCAACGTCGCGCTGCTGGGCATCGCGGTCTCCAACCTGCTGGAGAACGCCGTCCGCTACAACCGCGACGGCGGTCTGCTGCACGTCACCACCGCCCCGGCCGGCGACGGCACGGTGCGGCTGACCGTGGTCAACGACGGGCCCGCGCTGGACCCCGAGCGGGTGGAGAACCTCTTCGAGCCCTTCAACCGCGGCGACCGCACCCGGCGCCGCAGCGCCCCGGACGACCTGCCGGACGGCACGGGCCTGGGCCTGTCCATCGTGCGGGCCGTCGCCCGCGCCCACACCGGCACCGCCACCGCCCGGGCCCGCGCGGAAGGCGGCCTGAGCGTGGTCCTGGAGCTGCCGGGCGTACGGCCCGGCCACCGCACCTGAACCCGCGGGCGGCGCGGCCGCCGCCGTGGCACCGTGGAGGCATGTGCGGAAGGTACGTCGCCTCCCGGGCCGCCGCCGACCTCGCGGCCGCGTTCGACGCCGAGGTGCGCGTCAGGACCGGCGAGCAGGCCCCGGAGCCGAGCTGGAACGTGGCCCCCACCGACCCGGTGTGGGGCGTGGTGCAGCGCGCGCAGGACGACGAGCCCGAGCCCGTACGGCGGCTGCGGCCCCTGCGCTGGGGGCTGGTGCCGTCCTGGTCGAAGTCGCCGGCCGGCGGCGCCCGGCTGATCAACGCCCGGGCCGAGACCGTCCACACCCGGCCCGCCTTCCGCAAGGCGTTCACCGACCGCCGCTGCCTGCTGCCCGCCGACGGCTACTACGAATGGGAGACCCTCCCGGCGACCGCGCACCGCAAGGCCGTGAAGAAGCCGTACTACCTGCACCCGGCCGACGGCTCCCTGCTCGCGATGGCCGGGCTCTACGAGTTCTGGCGCGACCGGACCGACCCGGCGGGAGCGTGGCTGGTGAGCTGCACGGTCATCACCACCGACGCGACCGACTCCTCCGGCCGCATCCACCCGCGGATGCCGCTGACGATCGCCCCCGAGCACCACGCGGACTGGCTCGACCCGGCCCACCGCGACCCGGACGACCTGCGCGCCCTGCTCGCGCTCCCCTCCGGCGGCGACCTGGCCGCCCGCCCGGTCCCGCCCGCCGTGAACAGCGTCCGCAACGACGGCCCCGAGCTGATCACCGAGCTGCGCTGACCTCGCCGCCCAGGGTGCGGAGGCGGCAAGCCGGCCCTACGGCCGCGCGGGCAGGGTGACGGTGAAGACCGTGGCGCCCGGGCGGCTGCTGACCTCAGCGGTGCCGCCGTGCGCGGTGGCCACCGCCCGCACGATGGCCAGGCCCAGCCCGGCGCCGTGGGCCTCGGGCGCGGGGCCGGACGCCGAACCGGAGGCAGGACCGGAGGCCGGGCCGGGGTGGGTGGTGTGGTCGGCGCGGGCGAAGCGCTCGAAGACCGTGTCGCGCACGTCCGCGGGGATGCCCGGGCCGTCGTCCGCGACCTGGAGCCGGGTGGTGCCGTCCCGGTCCTGGCGCAGCCGCAGGGTGACGCGGGTGCCGGGCGGGGTGTGGCGGCGGGCGTTGGACAGCAGGTTCCCCGCGACCTGCTGGAGCCGCAGCCGGTCCCCGGCCACGGTGACCGGCTCCGCCGGCAGGTCCAGCTCCCACCGGTGGTCCGGGCCCGCGGCGCGCGCGTCGTCCACCGCGTCCAGCACCAGCCGGGTCAGGTCCACCGGCTCGGACGCCAGCGGCCGTCCCGCGTCGAGGCGGGCGAGCAGCAGCAGGTCGTCGACCATGCCGCCCATCCGCACCGACTCGGCGGTGATCCGCTCCAGCGCCCGCGCCACGCCCGGCGGCACCGGCCCGGGGTGCAGCCGCGCCAGCTCGGCGTGGCCGCGGATGGACGCGACCGGGGTGCGCAGTTCGTGGCTGGCGTCCGCGGCGAAGCGGCGCAGCCGCTCCTGGCTGGCGTGCCGCTCCGCGAGCGCGCCCTCCACATGCCCCAGCAGCCCGTTCAGCGCGATGCCGACCTGGCCGACCTCCGTGCGCGGGTCGGTGTCCGGCACCCGGTCCGGCAGCGTCACCTCGCCGCTGGCCAGCGGCAGCGCGGTCACGGCCGCGGCGGTGGCCGCGACCCGGCGCAGCGGCCGCAGCGACCACCGTACCCAGAACGCGCCCGCCGCGCCCGCCACCAGCAGCGCCCCGCCGAAGACGGCGCCCTCCACCGCAAGCAGCCGTGCCACCGCGTCCTGGACGCCGGCCAGCGGCAGCCCCGTCACCAGGACGTCGCCGTCGTCCCCGGTGACCGCCCGGACCCGGTAGTCGCCCAGCGCCGACAGGTGCAGCCGGTGCACGCTGCCGTCCGCCGGCAGCCCGGCGAGCGCCGCCTTGTCGCCCGCCGTCAAGGTCACGGAGGTGCCCGCGCCGGAGTGCACCGCACCGGCCGCGGTGACCTTCCCGTCCAGCAGCCGGGCGCCGAAGGTGCCCGGCACCTGCCGGCGGGTGTCGCCGTGCGGGTTGTCCGCGTCGGGCTCGCCGCGCCCGTGGTGTTCGAGGCTGGCCGGGAACGTCCCGCCGGCCTGCGCGATCTGCTGGTCCAGCCGCTGGGTGAGGAAGGAGCGCAGGGTGAGGACCGCCGCGAGCCCGACGGCGGCGCAGCTCACCGCGAGCAGCACCACCAGGCCCCAGATGAGCCGGGCCCGCAGGGTGCGCGGCCACCACCGGGACCCCGGGCGCCACCACCGGCCCCCCGCGCCGGGTCCGGACCCGGACCACCTCACCGCGGCGCCGCCTTCAGGACGTACCCCGCCCCGCGCACCGTGTGGATCATCGGCTCCCGGCCCGCGTCGACCTTCCGCCGCAGGTAGCTGATGTACAGCTCCACCACGTGCGCCTGGCCGCCGAAGTCGTACGACCACACCTGGTCGAGGATCTGCGCCTTGCTCAGCACCCGGCGCGGGTTGCGCATCAGGTAGCGCAGCAGCTCGAACTCCGTCGGCGACAGCTCCACCGGCTCGCCGCCGCGGGTCACCTCGCGGGCGTCCTCGTCCAGGGTGAGGTCGCCGACCACGAGCTGCGCCGAGTCGTCGCGGGCCCGCGTCATGCCCGCCCGGCGCAGCAGCCCCCGCAACCGGGCCACCACCTCCTCCAGGCTGAAGGGCTTGGTGACGTAGTCGTCGCCGCCCGCCGTCAGCCCGGAGATCCGGTCCTCCACGGAGTCCCGCGCGGTGAGGAAGAGCACGCACACGTCCGGCCGGACCGCCCGCAGGCCGCGCAGCGCGGTCAGCCCGTTGCCGTCGGGCAGCATGACGTCCAGCACCACCGCGTCCGGCCCGAAGTCGCCGGCCTGCGCGAGCGCGGTCGCCACGTCGCCGGCGGTGCGCACCTGCCAGCCCTCGTAGCGCAGCACCCCGGCCAGCACCTCGGTGAGGTCCGGCTCGTCGTCGACGACGAGGACGCGGATCGGGGTGCCGTCGGGCCGGGTCAGGGGCGCCGGCCGGGCGTGGGGCGCGGGCCGGGCGCGCGGTGCGGAGTCCATGGTCACTCCAGCATCCCTCTCGCCGCGGCCCGCGCCACCCCGTTCCGGCTCTGAGTCCGCTGTGGATCTGCCGCGGCAGAGCCGGTTGAGAGCAGGTTCAGAGCTGACTGAGAGGTTCCGGCCGCACAGTGGCCGTGCACGGCGAGGAAAGGACGCACGGCATGACCACCACCTACGACCCGCGCACGACCAGGCACGCCGCCGCCCCCGCGGCGCGGCGCTCGCCGGCCGCGTGGGTGCTGCTGCTCAGCTGGGCGGGGGCGGCCGCAGTGCTCGCACTGTGGTGGCAGGACACCGGCTCCGTGGTCGGCACCGCGGACTGGCTGCTCGGCGCGGGCCGCATCGCCGGGCTGCTGTGCGGCTACTCCTGCGCGCTGCTGATCGGCCTGATGGCCCGGGTGCCGGTGCTGGAGCAGGGCGTCGGGAGCGACCGGGTGGCCCGCTGGCACGCCTCGCTCGGCCGCTACACCGTGTGCCTGCTGCTCGCGCACGTCACCCTGGTCCTGTGGGGCTACGCCGTACAGGCCCACAACGGCGTGGTGGGCGAGACGACCACGGTCGTGCTGACCTACCCCGACATGCTCAAGGGCACCATCGGCGGGGCCCTGCTGATCGCCGTCGGGGTGGTCTCCGCCCGCGCGGTGCGCCGCAAGGTCCGCTACGAGACCTGGTACTACCTGCACCTGCTGACGTACCTGGCGGTCTTCCTCGCCTTCTGGCACCAACTCGCGCTCGGCGCCGACTTCTCCTCCCACCCGCTCGCCCGGGCCTTCTGGTACGCGCTGTACGCCGCGGCCGCCGCCGCGGTGCTCTGGTACCGCATCGCGGCGCCGCTGCGGCTGAACCTGCGGCACCGGTTGCGGGTCGCCCAGGTGGTGCGGGAGACCCCCGAGGTGGTGTCGGTGATCGTCACCGGCCGGGACCTGGGCCGGCTCGCCGCCCGGCCGGGGCAGTTCCTGCGGTGGCGGTTCCTGGCCCCCGGACTGTGGTGGACCGCCAGCCCCTACTCGCTGTCCACCGCGCCGCGCGCGGACCTGCTGCGGATCACCGCCAAGGAGGTCGGCGACCACAGCCAGGAGCTGGCCCGGCTGCGGCCGGGCACCCGGATCTGGGCCGAGGGCCCGTACGGCGCGCTGACCGCGGACCGCCGCAGCCGGCCGAAGGTGCTGCTGCTCGCGGGCGGCGTCGGGGTGACACCGCTGCGCGCGCTGTTCGAGGCGCTGCCCGCCCGCCCCGGCGACCTCACCCTGATCTACCGGGCCCGCACCGCGCAGGAGCTGGCGCTGCGCGGCGAGTTGGAGGCGATCGCCCGCAACCGCGGCGCCCGCCTGCACTACCTGCTCAACGACGCGGACGGCCGCAGCCCGCGGCTGACCGCCGGCTTCCTGCGCGAGGCCGTACCCGACCTCGCCGGGCACGACGTGTACCTGTGCGGGCCGCCCGGCATGGCCCGCGCGTCGTACGAGGCGCTGCGCGCGGCCGGGGTGCCGGCCCGCCACATCCACCACGAGTCCTTCGAACTGTGAGCCGGTGAGACGTCCGTGAACACCCTTTCCTCCCGCCCGATGCGGCGGATCGCGCTGAGCGTCGCGGTGACCGTCGGCGGGGTGCTGCTCCTGCTCAGCCTCAAGCCGCACAGCACCGCGGTGGCCGTGGCCGGCACCCCGAGCGGCGGCGGCGCCGCGCCCGCGCCCGCGCCGTCGGCCTCGGCGACCGCCCCGGCGACGTCCCCGGCGACCTCGCCCGCCACCGGCGGCTCCACCGCCACCCGCAGCGTGACCGGCGACACCATCCAGACCCGCTACGGGCCCGTGCAACTGCGGATCACCGTCAAGAGCGGCAAGATCACCGCGGTCACCGCCGTCCAGATGCCCACCAACAACCCGCGCGACGAGGAGATCACCGGCTTCGCCGTGCCCCAGCTCACCCAGGAGGCGCTGTCCGCGCAGAGCGCGAGGATCGACACCGTCTCCGGCGCGACCTACACCAGCGAGGGCTACATCCAGTCCCTCCAGAGCGCCCTCGACAAGGCCGGCCTGTGACGGCGGCGCACCGCCCGGGCACCGGCCCGCGGCTGCGGCGGGTCGAGCACACCATGGGCACGGCCTTCTCCTTCGCCGTCCGCGGCGCCGGGCCGCGCACCGCCGCCGCCCTGGACGCCGCGGTGGCCTGGCTGCGCCACGTGGACGCGACGTTCTCGACGTACCGGCCCGGCAGCCAGATCAGCCGGCTCGCGGCCGGCTCGCTCGCGCTGTCGGCGTGCTCGCCCGAGGTGTGGGAGGTGATGCGGCGGTGCGAGGCCGCCGAGCGGGAGAGCGACGGCTGGTTCACGGCCGCCTACCGCGGCGGCTTCGACCCGACCGGGCTGGTCAAGGGCTGGGCGGTGGAGCGCGCGGCCGCGATGGTTGCCGCCTCCGGCGCGGACACGGTGTGCGTCAACGGCGGCGGCGACGTCCAGGTGCACGGCGGCCCCTGGCGGATCGGGGTCAGCGACCCGCTGCGCGCGGGGCAGTTGGCGACGGTCGTGGACGCCGACGGCGACCTCGCGGTGGCCACGTCCGGCCCGGCCGAACGCGGCTGCCACATCCTCGACCCGCACACCGGCCGCCCCCCGGCCGGGGCGCTCGCCTCGCTCACCGTGGTCTGCCGCGGCCTGACCGACGCCGACGCCCGCGCCACCGCCGGCTACGCGATGGGCGCCCTCGCCCGGGAGTGGCTGGCCGAACTCCCCGGCACCCGCGCGTTCGCGGTCACCGCCGACGGCACCACCTGGCACACCCGCGGCCCGGACAGCGCCCTCACGGGGCGGCCGTCGCCAGCGCACGGTTGAGCTGGAGCACATCGACCCGCCGCTCGCCGAGGAAGCCCAGTTCCCGTCCCTGGACATGGGCGGCGACCAGGGCGCGGACCGCGGCCGGGCGCAGCCCGCGGGCCCTGGCGACCCGGGCGGCCTGCTCGTAGGCGTAGGCGGGGGAGATGTCCGGGTCGAGCCCGGAGCCGGAGGCAGTGAGGGCGTCGGCCGGCACCGCTGCCGGGCGCACCCCGTCGAACGCGGCGACCGCGGCCCGGCGCGCCTTGATCGTCCTCACCAGCTCCGGGTTGTTCGGGCCGAGGTTGGACGCGCCGGACGCCAGCATGTCGTACGACCCGGCCGACGGGCGGGGCTGGAACCACCGCGGGTCGGGCGCCCCCGCGGCACGCCCGCCGCCGGGCGGCAGGTCGAAGCGCTGCCCGATCAGGCGCGAGCCGACCGGCCGCCCGTGGGCCGCCACCAGCGAGCCGTCGGCGCGGTGCGGGAACGCGAGCTGCGCGATGCCGGTGACGGCCAGGGGATAGGCGACCCCGGTGATCACCGTCAGGACGACCAGCAGGCGCAGGGCCGCGACGTACTGCCGTACGACGGCCGACAGGGGGTGGGGCATCGGAGCGCTCCTTCGCTGCTGCCGCGGGTCCGGCCCGGTCAGCGCAGCCCGGGGACGAACTGCACGACGAGGTCGATGAGTTTGATCCCGGCGAAGGGCAGCACCAGCCCGCCCAGGCCGAAGACCCAGATGTTGCGGCCGAGCAGGGCGGCGGCCGAGGACGGCTTGTAGCGCACCCCGCGCAGGGCCAGCGGGATCAGGGCCACGATGATCAGCGCGTTGAAGACGATCGCCGAGGTGATCGCGGAGGTCGGGCTGTGCAGCTTCATGATGTTGAGCTTGTCCAGGCCCGGGTACACCCTGGCGAACATCGCGGGGATGATCGCGAAGTACTTGGCGACGTCGTTGGCGATGGAGAAGGTGGTCAGCGCCCCGCGGGTGATGAGGAGCTGTTTGCCGATCTCGACGATCTCGATGAGCTTGGTCGGGTTGGAGTCCAGGTCCACCATGTTGCCGGCCTCCTTGGCGGCGGAGGTGCCGGTGTTCATGGCGACGCCGACGTCGGCCTGGGCGAGGGCGGGGGCGTCGTTGGTGCCGTCGCCGGTCATGGCGACGAGCTTGCCGCCGGCCTGTTCGCGGGTGATGAGGGCCATCTTGTCCTCGGGCGTGGCCTCGGCGAGGAAGTCGTCGACCCCCGCCTCGTCGGCGATGGCCTTGGCGGTCAGCGGGTTGTCGCCGGTGATCATGACGGTGCGGATGCCCATCCGGCGCAGCTCGTCGAACCGCTCCCGCATACCGGCCTTGACCACGTCCTTCAGATGGATCACCCCGAGCACCCGCGCGGTCGGCGCGCCCTGCCCGACCAGCACCTCGCCGACGACCAGCGGGGTGCCGCCGCTCGCGGAGATGCCGTCGGCGATCTCGCCGACCTGCGGCGGCGGCTGCCCGCCGGCCTGCCGCACCCAGCCGAGCACCGCCGCTGTGGCGCCCTTGCGCAGCTCCCGCCGCCGCGGCCCGGCCAGGTTCACGCCGCTCATCCGACTCTGCGCGGTGAACGGCACGAACTCCGCGCCCGCCAACTCGCCCTCGCTGCGGCCGCGCAGCGCGTGCCGCTGCTTGGCGAGCACCACGATCGACCGGCCCTCGGGGGTCTCGTCGGCGATCGAGGACAGCTGGGCGGCGTCGGCCAGCTCCTGTGCGGTGACGCCCTGGGCGGGCAGGAAGTCGGCGGCCTGCCGGTTGCCGAGGGTGATGGTGCCGGTCTTGTCCAGCAGCAGGGTGTTGACGTCGCCGGCGGCCTCGACCGCGCGGCCGGACATCGCCAGCACGTTGCGCTGCACCAGCCGGTCCATGCCCGCGATGCCGATCGCCGACAGCAGCGCCCCGATCGTGGTCGGGATCAGGGCGACCGCCAGCGCGGCCAGCACCACGACCGACTGCTCGGCACCCGCGAACACCGCGAACGGCTGGAGGGTGACCACCGCGACGAGGAAGACGACGGTGAGCGAGGCGAGCAGGATGTTCAGCGCGATCTCGTTCGGCGTCTTCTGCCGCGCCGCGCCCTCCACCAGCGCGATCATCCGGTCGATGAACGTCTCGCCGGGCCTGGAGGTGATCTGCACGACGATCCGGTCCGACAGCACCCTGGTGCCGCCGGTCACCGCGCTGCGGTCGCCGCCGGACTCGCGGATCACCGGCGCCGACTCCCCGGTGACCGCCGACTCGTCGACCGAGGCGATGCCCTCGACGACGTCGCCGTCCCCGGGGATGGTCTGCCCGGCCTCCACCACGACGTGGTCGCCCAGGCGCAGCCCCGTGGCCGACACCTCCTCCTCAGTACCGGCCGATGCCGCGGAGGAGGTACCGGGCCGCCAGTCGGCGATGCGCCGCGCGGTGGTGGCGGTCTTGCTCCGGCGCAGCGTCTCGGCCTGCGCCTTGCCGCGCCCCTCGGCGACCGCCTCGGCGAGGTTGGCGAAGACGACGGTCAGCCACAGCCAGGCGCTGATCACCCACGGGAAGACGCCCGGGTGCCGGATCGCGGAGTAGGTGGTGAGCAGCGCACCGACCTCGACGACGAACATCACCGGGTTGCGGTACAGCACCCGCGGGTCGAGCTTGCGCAGCGCGCCCGGGGTGGAGCGCAGCAGGAGCCCGCGGTCGAGCAGACCGGCCGAGACCCGGCCCTCCGGCTGCCCGCCGCGCTCCGGCGCGGGCTCCTCACCGCCGTCCTGCGGTCCGTTCCCGGGCATATCAGCGCAGCCCTTCCGCGAGCGGTCCCAGCGCGAGCGCCGGGAAGTAGGTGAGCCCGACCACGATGAGCACCACCGCGGCGAGCAGGCCGACGAACTGCGGCCGGTGGGTGGGCAGGGTGCCCGCGGTGACCGGCACGGACTGCTGCCCGGCCAGCGAACCCGCCAGCGCGAGCACGAAGACCATCGGCAGGAAGCGCCCGAAGAGCATCACCAGGCCGAGCACGGTGTTGTACCAGGTGGTGTTCACCGACAGCCCCGCGAACGCCGAGCCGTTGTTGTTCGCCGCCGACGTGAACGCGTACAGAACCTCGGAGAAGCCGTGCGGACCGGAGTTGAGCATCCCGGCCCGCTCGCCGGGCAGCGCCATCGCGATCCCCGTACCGACCAGCACGATCGCCGGCGTCGTGAGGATGTACAGCGACGCGAACCTCATCTCGCGGCTGCGCAGCTTCTTGCCCAGGTACTCCGGGGTGCGCCCGACCATCAGCCCGGCCACGAACACCGCGACGACCGCGAGGATCAGGATCCCGTACAGGCCCGAGCCGGTGCCGCCGGGCGCGATCTCGCCCAGCATCATGTTGAACAGCGCCATCCCGCCGCCGCCGGGCGTGTACGAGTCGTGCGCGGAGTCGACCGCGCCGGTCGAGGTCAGCGTCGTGGACGCGGCGAACAGCGCCGAACCCCAGATCCCGATGCGCTGCTCCTTGCCCTCCGTCATCCCGCCGGCCGCGTGGCCCGCCGAACTGCTCACGCTGTGCAGCTCGTTGGCCGTGATCAGGGCGACGGACGCCGCCCAGAACAGCACCATCACCGCCACGAGGGCGTAGCTCTGCCGCCGGTCGCCCACCATGACGCCGAAGGTCCGCGGCAGCGCGAAGGCGACCACCAGCAGCAGGTAGGTCTCGATCAGGTTGGTCAGCGCGGTCGGGTTCTCGAACGGGTGGGCGGAGTTGGCGTTGTAGAAGCCGCCGCCGTTGGTGCCCAGCTCCTTGATCGCCTCCTGCGAGGCGACCGGCCCGCCGGTGATGCCCTGGTGGCCGCCCGCGAGGGTGGTGACGTCGTGGACGCCGTGCAGGTTCTGGATGACGCCGGCCGCGGCGAGCACGAGCGCGAAGACGAAGGCGATCGGCAGCAGCACCCGCAGCACGATCCGGGTCAGGTCCACCCAGAAGTTGCCCACCCGGTCGGTCCCGGTCCGGGTGAAGCCGCGGACCAGCGCGGCGACCACCGCGACGCCGACCGCCGCGGACGCGAAGTTCTGCACCGCCAGGCCCGCCATCTGCACCAGGTGGCCGAGCGCCGTCTCACCGGAGTACGACTGCCAGTTGGTGTTCGTCACGAACGACGCGGCCGTGTCGAACGCCTGGTCGGCCTTCATCGTCGGGGTGCCGAGCGCGAGCACCAGATGGCTCTGCACCCGCAGGAAGACGTAGAGGAACAGCACGGACACCGCGGAGAACGCCAGCACGCTGCGCAGGTAGGCCGGCCAGCTCTGGGTGGCGTCGCCGTCCATCCCGCCGGCCCGGTAGACCAGCCGCTCCACCCGCGAGTGCCGCGTGGTGGACAGGACATGCGCCATGTAGTCGCCCAGCGGGCTGAAGGACGCGGCAACGGCCGCCACCAGCACCAGGATCGCCAGCCAGCCGCCCAGGGTGTCGCTCACTCAGAACCTCTCGGGGAACAGCAGACACACCACCAGGTAGACCACCAGGCCCGCGGCGACCACCAGGCCGAGGATGTTGTCCGCGCTCACAGCCGGCCGACCCCGCGCGCGATCACGCCCAGCAGGGCGAACACCACGACGGTCAGGGCGATGAAGACGACGTCCGCCATCGTCGGAGTGCACCTCGCTCGTGTGAAGTCCGCCCGGGCGCCTGCGCGACGACCGTGCCTGACGCGGCCTGTCCGAGGCTGTACGGTCCGGAATGTCCCGACTGCGTTCCGACGTTAGCGGAGACCGGTGGCGCCGACCGCCCACCACACGGCGGCCGACGGGGTGAATCCCACCGGCGGGCGGATGACCGCGACGGGGCGCGTGGTAGGCGCGCGCCGCCGCGGCCGCCCTGCGCCCGGCCGCCGCTACCGGTCCGCGGCCGGCACCCGCGGGGCGTGCAGCAGCCGGCCGTGCGCGGCGGCCGCGTGCGTGACCACGCACACGTCGATGTCGTCGCCGGAGCCTTCCACGATCACCTCGCCGATGCCGCGGCTGAACAGCCGGCGCAGCCGGCTGCGCCGGGTGGCGCCGACCATGATCTGGCTGGCGCTGACCTGCCGGGCGAAGTCGAGGACGGCCACGGCCGGATCGCTGCCGGTGACGGTGTGGCAGGTGCCGCCCAACTCCTCCACCAGGGCCCGCTGGTCCTCCGGCAGGTGCCCGGCAGCGGGGGAGAGGCTGTCGTCGGACCGGACGTGCACCGCGAGGAACTCGCCGCCCGCGCCGCGCGACGCGGTGCGCTTCGCGCGGCGGATCAAGGTGGCGCCCTCCGGCCCGCCGGACAGCGCCACCAGCACCCGCTCCCGGGTGGCCCACGGCCGCTGGATGCTGTGGTCGTGGCGGTAGCGCTGGAGCGCCTCCTCCACCCGGTCGGCCGCCCACAGCAGCGCGATCTCGCGCAGCGCGCTGAGGTTGCCGGCCCGGAAGTAGCGGGTCAGCGCCGCCTCGGCCTTGTCCTTCGGGTAGATGTTGCCGTGCGCCATCCGGCGGCGCAGCGCCTCCGCGGACATGTCCACCAGCTCGATCTGGTCCGCGCCGCGTACCACGTCGTCCGGGACCGTCTCGCGCTGCCGGGCACCGGTGATCTGCTCCACCACGTCGTTGAGCGACTCCAGGTGCTGGACGTTGACGGTGGAGACCACGTCGATGCCCGCGTCCCGCAGCTCGTCGATGTCCTGCCACCGTTTGGCGTGCCGCGAGCCGGGAACGTCGGTGTGGGCCATCTCGTCGACGAGCGCGACCTGCGGGTGCCGGGCGAGGACCGCGTCGAGGTCCATCTCCGTGAACGGGCAGCCGCGGTACTTCATGGCCCGGCGCGGCACCGCCTCCAGGCCCTCCGCCATCTGCCGGGTCAGTGGCCTGCCGTAGTCCTCCGCGAACGCGACGACCACGTCGGTGCCGCGCGCGGCGCGCCGGTGCCCCTCGCTGAGCATCGCGTACGTCTTGCCGACGCCCGGCGCCGCCCCGAGGTACACCCGCAGGGTTCCGCGCGCCACGGCTGCTCCCTCCTTGCCGCCCTCCTCCAGCCTCCCACTCCTCCCGCGGCGCTGGAAAAGCCCCGGTACGGCGGGAGGAGGGGGAGGCGCGGGCGGGCGGCGCGCCCGGGGTCACGCGTCGGCGCGGGTCCCGCGGTCGGCGGGCTCCTCGGAACGCGCCGTGGAGGAGGCCACCACCCCGCGCGGCGGTGTGACCGCCCCGGTGATCAGCGCCGCGACGCAGAGCAGGACGGACACGGAGGTCAGGGCGCGCAGCACGCTCAGGTGGTCGGCGAGCAGGCCGATGGAGGGCGGCCCGGCGAGGAACGCGCAGTAGCCGACCGACGCGATGACGCTGACCCGGCCGGCCGCGTACTGCGGCTCGTCGGCGCCCGCGCTCATGCCGACCGGGAAGCCCAGCGAGACCCCCAGGCCCCACAGCACCGTGCCGAGGAAGGCCAGCGGCGTGGCGGGCGCGAAGACGAACAGCAGCGAGCCCGCGATGCCGAACGCGGCGAGCACCCGCAGCACCGGCACCCGGCCGTACCGGTCCAGCAGCGTCGGCCCGAACCACCGTCCGACCGTCATCGTGGACAGGAAGGCCGCGAACGCCAGGGTGCCGACCAGGGCCGACGTGTCGTAACCGTCGATGGTGGCGATCCCGATCCAGTCGTTGCCGGTGCCCTCGGCGAACGCGAAGGCCAGCACGAACACGCCGATCAGCAGCGTGCGGGGCTCGCGCCAGGCCGCGAGCGGACCGCGCGCGGCGGGCGCGGGGCCCTCGGCGCTGTCCTCGCCGGCCTCGCCGTCCGGACCGGAGTCCTCGGCCGGGGCGGCGTCGATCAGGAAGGACCGCGACCCCCAGGGCACGGCCACCGCGATCGCCGCCGCGGCCAGCAGCAGGTGCGCGGTGACCGGGACGTGCAGCGCGACCATGCCCGCGCCGATCAGCGCGCCCGCGACCGTACCGAGGCTGTAACCGGCGTGGAAGCGGGACATGATCGAGCGGCCGAGGTGCTTCTCGACCAGCGCCCCGTGGACGTTCATCGCCACGTCCCACGCGCCGGTGCCGAAGCCCAGCAGGAACAGGCCGACCACCACCGGGGCGGTGCCGTGGGAGTAGCCGACCGCCACGACCGACAGGCCCACGCACAGCAGCAGCGACATGAAGGCCACCGTGTTGCGCGTGCCGGCCTTGTGGATCACCGGCCCGGCCAGCGGCAGCGCGATGATCGAGCCGGCGGCGATGGCCAGCAGCACCAGGCCGAGCCTGGCCGGCGACAGGTCGAGGTGGTCGCGGACCTGCGGCAGCCGCGAGGCCCAACTCGCGAAGGCGAGACCGCAACCGGTGAAGGCGACGTAGGTGCCGATGACGGCACCGCGTATCCGGTCCGGTGCGGGCACGCCGGCGGTGGCGGGAAGGGACGGCATGGGTGGCAGCTCCGTGGGAGATCGTCGTCGGGCTGCCGCTGTTCCCCTACCTCGCCAGCCGATCCACCGTAGCAGCACCCGGACGGTGTATCGGCCCTGGTCGGCAGCTTTTTCGGGCCCGGCCGGCAAAGTTTCCCCGGCCGGTTGGCGGCCGGTTCGCGGCCGGTTCGCGCCGCTCTCTACGCGGGTGGCGGGGCGGTGGTGGCGCGGACGGTGAGGCGGACCGGCAGCATCGTGGTCTCGGGGACGGCGGCGCCCTGGAGTTTGGCCATCAGCAGGTCGACCGCGCGGGCGCCGACCTCCGCGCTGGGCATGGCGACCGACGTGATCGGGGTGGCGGCCGGCTCGGCGATCTCGTCGGGGCAGATCGCGGCGACCGAGATGTCCCGCGGCACCCGCAGCCCCAGCGCGGCCAGGGCCGCCAGGAGCGGCTGGACGATCGGCTCGTTGTGCACCACGACCGCCGTCAGGTCCGGGTGGTCGCGCACCAGTTGCCCGGCCAGCGCGTGCGCCGCCACGGGCGTGTCCACGCACGGGTGCACCGAGGAGGCCAGGCGGTGCCGGTCGGCGGCGGCGGTGAAGCCCGCCGCCACCCGCCGCGCGAAGCCGGTCCCGCGGACGTACACCTCCGGGTGCGAGCCGACCAGCGCGACCCGGCGGTGCCCGAGCGCGGCCAGGTGGTCCACGCACACCTCCGCCGCCTGCCGGAAGTCCAGGTCCACACAGGTCAGTCCGGCCGTCTCGGCCGGGTAGCCGATGAGCACCGAGGGCTGCGCCAGGGTGCGCAGGAGCGGCAGCCGGCGGTCGTCGAGCTCGACGTCCATGATCACGAACGCGTCCGCCATCGCGCTGTGCGAGACCCGCAGCAGCCCCTCCTCGCCCTCGCTCTGGGTGAGCAGCAGCACGTCGTGGTCGTGGTCGCGGGCGGCGGTGACCACCGACGTCGCGAACTGCATGACCACCGGCAGGTGCATGCCCTTGCGCAGCGGCAGCACCAGCGCCAGCACCCGGGCCCTGCTGCTGGCCAGCGAGCGGGCGCCGGCGTGCGGCCGGTAGCCCAACTCGCGGATGCTGCGCTCGATCCGCAGCCGCGTCTCCTCGGAGATCGGCCGCTTGCCGCTGAGCGCGTAGCTGACGGTGCTCGGCGAGACGCCCGCGTGCGCCGCGACGTCAGTGATCTTGACCATGGTGCTCCCTCGGCCGGTGGCCCTCCGTGCGGACGTCCGTGCCCGGACGCATCTCAGCGGCCCGGCAGATCGATGCTGAGGCTGCGCGTGCCGGCCGCGGCCCGGGCCGCGCCGCCGCCCGCGACCGCCACGCCCCACGGCGCCGACGCGTCGGAGACCTCGGCGCGCAGCACGTCCCCGTCGCGGACCACCACCGCCGTGAGCGCCGCCCCGCCGTCCGGGCGCGGCACCCGCACCTCGGTGCGCTGCCCGTCGGCCGGGCGGAAGACCCGCAGCGTCACGCCGTCCGCCCAGTCGCCGTCGGGGCGGTCGTCGGCCGCCGCCACCGGTACGACGGCGCCGGGGCGGACCAGCAGCGGCACGCTGTCGTAGCCGTGGGTCTCCCGCACCCAGCAAGGGCCGGTGACCTCCTCGCCGGTGGTGAAGTGCGTCCAGGTCCCGGCCGGCACGTAGTACGCCACGTCGCCGGCCGGCGAGAGCACCGGGGCGACCAGCAGGTCGCCGCCGAGCATGTACTGCCGCTCCAGGTGGCTGCACGCCAGGTCGCCGGGGAACTCCAGCACCATCGCGCGCATCACCGGCACGCCCTCGGTGTGCGCCTGGTACGCGGCCTGGTACAGGTAGGGCATCAGGCGGTGCTTGAGCCGGGTGAAGACGCGCAGCACCTCCACGGCCTCCTCGTCGAACAGCCACGGGGCGCGGTAGGAGGACGAGCCGTGCAGCCGGCTGTGCGAGGAGAGCATCCCGAAGGCGATCCACCGCTTGAACAGGCCGGCGTCCGGGCGCCCTTCGAAGCCGCCGATGTCATGGCTCCAGAAGCCGAACCCGGACAGCCCCAGCGACAGGCCGCCGCGCAGCGACTCGGCCATGGACACCCAGGTCGACTCGCAGTCGCCGCCCCAGTGCACCGGGAACTGCTGGCTGCCCACCGACGCCGAGCGGGCGAAGACCACCGCCTCGGCCGCGCCGCGGTGCTCGCGCAGCAGCTCGAAGACGGTCCGGTTGTACAGGTAGGCGTAGTAGTTGTGCATGCGCTCGGGGTCGGCGCCGTCGTGGTAGACCACGTCGGTGGGCACCCGCTCGCCGAAGTCCGTCTTGAAGCAGTCGACGCCCATGTCCAGCAGGGTGCGCAGCTTGCCGGCGTACCAGGCGCGGGCGGCGGGGTTGGTGAAGTCCACCAGCGCCATGCCCGGCTGCCACAGGTCCCACTGCCACACCGCGCCGTCCGGCCGCCGCAGCAGGTAGCCGGCCGCCTTGCCCTCGGCGAACAGCGGGGAGCGCTGGGCGATGTAGGGGTTGATCCACAGCGAGATCCGCAGGCCGCGCTCCTTCAGCCGGCGCAGCATGCCCTCCGGGTCGGGGAAGACCCGCGGGTCCCAGGCGAAGTCGCACCAGTTGAACTCGCGCATCCAGAAGCAGTCGAAGTGGAAGACCGACAGCGGCAGTTCGCGCTCGGCCATGCCGGAGACGAAGCCGGTGACGGTCTGCTCGTCGTAGGAGGTGGTGAAGGAGGTGGTCAGCCACAGCCCGAAGGACCAGGCCGGGGGCAGCGCCGGGCGGCCGGTGAGCGCGGTGTACCTGCGCAGGATCTCCTTGGGGGTCGGCCCGTGGATCACGTAGTACTGGAGGTGCTGGCCCTCGGTGCTGAAGCCGACCCGGGAGACCTGCTCGGAGGCGACCTCGAAGGAGACCCGGCCGGGGTCGTCGACGAAGACGCCGTAGCCGTCGTCGGTGAGGTAGAAGGGGATGTTCTTGTAGGCCTGCTCGCTGCTGGTGCCGCCGTCGGCGTTCCAGATGTCGACGCTCTGCCCGTTCCTGACCAGCGGGCCGAAGCGCTCGCCGAGGCCGTAGACGCTGGTGCCGACGGACAGCCGGAGCTGCTCGCGGACGTAGTGGCGGCCGTCGGCGGTCGTCATGAAGCCCATGGACTTCGGGCCGGAGCCGGTCAGGGTGCGGCCGCCCGCGGTGAAGTCCATCGCCCACTGCTCGCCGCGCCCGAAGCGCACGCTCAACGCGCCGGAGGTCAGCGAGGCCTCCTCGTCGGTGACGGCGACCTCGGGGGTGTCGCCGGTGGTGGCCAGCGCGAAGTGCGGCTGCCGGGGCCGCCCGCCGTCGAAGTGGGTGATGCGCACACCGATCACGTCCGGCATGGGCGCGGTGCACTCCACCGTGACCAGCGGCCCCTTGAGCAGGTCACCGCGGTGCCGGACGGGCTGGGTGGGCGCGTGCACGGTCAGCGTGCCCGGGCCCGCGGTGGCGTCGAGCACCTGGGCCGGGTGGGCCGCGGTGACCCCTTCGCGCAGCAGCCAGTAACCGTCGGTGAACTTCATCGTCAGGGACCCTTTCTGATAGGGCGACCGGTACGCGAGGGTGGCTCACTTGACCGCGCCCACGGCGATGCCGCGGGTGAGCGTGCGCTGGAAGATCAGGAAGAACGCGACCGCGGGCAGCGCGCCCAGCAGGCCGGCCGCGTTCGTCATCGTGGCGTCCATCAGCCGCTGGCCCTGGAGCACCCCGAGCGCGACCGACACCGTCTGGTTGTCGTTGGACGGCAGCAGCACCAGCGGCAGCAGGAACTCGTTCCAGGTCCAGATGAAGAACAGCACCATCAGCACGCCGAGCGTGGAGCGGCTGACCGGCACCACGATCCGCCACAGCACCTGCCAGCTGTTGGCGCCGTCGATCCGGGCCGCCTCGACGATCTCCCGGGGGAAGGCCCCCAGCACCGACGACAGCAGATACGTGCCGAACGCCGACTGGATCACGCTGAAGACGATCACCAGGCTCAACCGGGTGTCGTACAGCCCGAGTTGCTTGGACAGGTAGTACAGCGGGTAGACCAGGGACTCCTGCGGCAGGATGTTCGCCAGCACGAAGAAGGCGAGTATCCAGGCCCGGCCGCGCAGCCGCCCGATGCCGATCGCGTAGGCGTTCAGCACCGACAGCGCCACCCCCGCCAGTGCCACCGACCCGGAGATCAGGGTGGAGTTCAGCAGCACCCGGCCGAAGTCCACCCGGTTCCAGAAGCTCTTCAGGCCGTCGAGGTAGAGGTGGTGCGGCAGGGCGAGCGGGCCGTGCGCGGAGTAGTCGCCGGGCGACTTGAGCGCGTTGTCGAGCACGATCAGCAGCGGCAGCACCATGAGGACGGCGCCCACCACGATCGCGGCCAGCGCCGGGTAGCGCTTGACGGCGGTCACCGCGCGTCCTCCGCCCTGGCCTGGAAGCTCAACCCCGCCACGGTCAGCACGAGGATGAGCACCGTCATCACCGTCGCGATCGCCGAGCCGTAGCCGACCTGCGTCTTCTCGAAGAACGTGGCGAAGGAGAAGTACGACGGCACGTCGGTGGCGTCGGCCGGGCCGCCCTTGGTCAGGACGTAGACCGCGCCGAAGACCTTGAGCGCCGCGATGGTGCACCACAGCATCACCACGTAGATCTCCGGGCGCAGTTGGGGCAGGGTGACGTGCCAGAACCGCTGCCACCAGTTGGTGCCGTCCAGCTCGGCCGCCTCGTGCAGGGCCGGGTCCACGCGTTGCAGCCCGGACATGAAGATGACCACCGGGAAGCCGAGCTGGACCCACACCATGACCGCCATCACGCTGTAGAGCGCGATGTCCGGGTCGCCCAGCCAGTCCTGCCGCAGCCCGCCCAACCCCACCGCTTTGAGCAGGGAGTTGAGCGAGCCGTTCTCCGGCGCCAGAATCCAGCTCCACACGATGCCGGCCACCGTGACCGGCAGCACCTGCGGCAGGTAGAAGCAGGCCCGCAGCACCGCGGCCGGCTTCGACCCGAAGTGCTTGGCGACGAAGTCGAACAGGGCCGCGGCGACCACCAGTCCGATGGCGGTCGGCACCACCGCCATCGCCACCACCATGGCCAGGCTGTGCTGGAAGGACTGCCAGAACTGCGTATCGTCCATCAGGCGCCGGTAGTTGGCCAGGCCCGCCCAGCTCGGGGAGCCCACGCCCTGCCAGTCGGTGAAGCTGTACCAGACGTTCATCGCGAACGGGCAGACGATGACCGCGATCAGGGCCAGCGCCCCGGGGAGCAGGTACAGCGGGTAGGTGTTGACCGGGCGGTGCGCGCGGGCCGTCATGAGGCCGGCACGCCCGCGTCGTACGCCTTCTGGAGCTCGTCCAGCACCTGGTCCGGCTTGGCGCTGCCGGTGATCAGCTTCTGCACCGCGGAGACCATCACGTCGTAGAAGCCCGGCACCGGCCAGTCGGGGTAGAAGGCGAGGCCGTCGGCCGCGGTGACCTTGTCGAAGTTCTGGATGAGGGTCTTCGAGGCGGGGTCGGTGACGGCCGTGGGAGAGGCCGCCACCGGGATGCCGCCGTGGTTGCCGAGCGAGTTCTGCACGGCCTGCTTCATCGTGATGTCGATGAAGTCGTAGGCGAGCTGCTTGTTCTTCGCGTTCTTCGGGACCACCCACAGGTTGCCGCCCGAGCCGGGCGTCAGCTTCGAGCCGGGCCACAGGAACGAGCCCCAGGCGAACTTGTTCTCGCTCTTGAAGCGGCCGTACCACCAGCTCCCGGAGAAGAAGACCGGGTACTTGCCGTTGATGAACGACACCCCCGCGTCCTCCGCCTTCGCGCCGCTGGAGGTCTTGGCGATGTAGCCCTTGGCGACCCAGTCGGCGAAGGTGTCCGCCGCGTACGTCCAGGCCGCGTCATGGAAGTCGACCTTGCCCTTGTAGAGCTGGAAGGCGTCGACCCAGGCGCGGTCGGCCTTGCTCAGGGCCAGCTGGTAGAAGTACTGCTGCGCCGGGTACTCCGCGCCCGCGTCGGCGAGCGGGGTGATGCCCTTGGTTTTGAAGGCGGCCAGATCGGCGGTGAACTGGTCGAAGGTGGTGGGGACCGGGATGTTGTTCTTCGCGAACAGGTCCTTGTTGTAGTACACCATCGTGTACTCGCCGTAGTTGGGCACGCCGTACCAGTTGCCCGAGCCCATCACGCCCTGCGCGTCGTAGCGGCTGGTGGTGGTCACGCTCGGGCTGAGCTCCTTGTCCCAGCCGTACTTGGCCACCTGCGGGGTGAGGTCGGTGAGCAGGCCCTGCTTGGCGAGCAGGCCGGTGGTGGAGTTGCCCTTGTTGTACTCCATGACGTCCGGCGCGTCATCGGAGTTGAGCACCATCGAGGCGGTCTTCTGGATCTGCTCGAAGCCCTTGGCCTCGAACTCCACCTTCACGCCCGGGTGGGTCTTCTTGAACTCGGCGATCGCCTGGTTCCAGGCGATGCCCATCGCGCTGTCGGGTGCTTCGTAGTGCCACAGCTTCAGCGTCTTGCCGTCGCCGGTCGAGCCGCCCGAACTCCCGCACGAGGCGAGGAGCAGGGCGCCGGCCAGGGCCATCGCGGTCATTCCGATCCGTTTGCGCGCCTTCGACATCGAAGGACCTCCACGGGGTCGTAAGGAGGGGGCGAACGCTGTCGTCGAATCGCTTCGACGGAGCGTGTCGAAGCGATTCGACGGTGAACCGTAGGGGGGTGGCCCGCATTCGTCAATGGCGTTGACAAATCACGGGAAGACCGCCGCGGGGGCGGAGCGGGGCGGTGGTGACGGAGCGTCAGAAGCGGTCGGCGGTCACGCGATCCCGGTCGCGCCGGCCGCCTCGGCCGCCTCGGTGGACTCCTGCGCCCGCCGGACGGGGTGCCCGGAAGGGTCCGTGGTCAGCCAGGTGCCGTCGCCGAGCGGGCGGACGTCGTACAGGCCGTCGGTGTGCGCGTCGAAGGGAGCGCGGCTTCGCCCGCTCGGGCGGCGGCGTGGGGCTATGCCCGTTTGAGCAGGGGCGCGTCGCGCGAGAAGAAGCGGAATCCGGCGCCGTAGTACAGCTCGCGGGCGGCGCGGTGGCCGGGCGCGCCCAGGCACGCGACGGTGGCCTGGGTCGCGCCGGCGTCCCGGGCCAGGCGCATGCCGTGCAGCAGGACCGCCCGGGCGAGCCCCCGCCGCCGGTGGCCCGGGTGGGTCCCGACCGGCTCGAACTCCACCGTCCGGTTCGCCGCGTCGAACCACATGATCGCCGAGGCGGCCATGGCGCCGTCCGGGGCCGCCGCGAGGACGTGCAGGTCGGCGCGGTAGGCCGGGGTGGCGAGCAGCCCGGCGTAGCTCTCGGCGGTGAACGCCGTGGGCGCCCAGGCGTCGGTGTGCGCGCGGACCGCGGCAGCCGGTCCGGCCTGCGCGGCGGTCAGGAAGCGGTACCCGGCCGGCAGCACCGGCGCCTCGATGCCGGCGAGGTCGCGGGTGTTGAGCTGGGTCCAGGAGCCGGTGTCGCCGAGCGCGGCCGGGTCGGTGCCGTAGCCGTACGCGGCCCACCGATCCAGGGCGGCGGTGTCGCAGGCGCTCGGCATCAGGGTGCGGTCGCAGCCCGCGGCGGTGGCCTCGTACCAGCCGATGACGTCCTCCAGCAGCCCCGGACGGCCGGGGTGGACCTGGTAGTCGAGGTAGGCGGCGGTGACGTCCTTGACCGAGCCGTCGCTGCGCTCGAGCCGGTGCGGCAGCTGGGCCCAGCCCCAGGCCGCGAGTTCCCCGTCCGCGTGCCAGGTCCGCAGCCGCCAGCCGGCCTGCAGACGGGTGAAGCCCCGGCCCCAGTTCCAGGACAACTCCCCGTACGAGGCACCGCTGTTGAGCAGGTCCGGCCGGACGGCGGCGACGCGCTGCGCCAGCTCCAGCAGGGGCGGCAGGTCGGCCGGGCGGACGTGGTCGGCATCGTTCACGGCACGCCACGCTCCCAGACCCGCCGGTGCCCGTCGACCGGTTTTCCGCCCGCGGCCGGGGCCCGATGGCCGATAAGGGACGGTGGTGGCGCGAAAGGGATCTGTTGTCATGGCGGCGTCAGTGGGTAGCGTCCCGGGGTGCTGTCACTCACGCGGAGGTCCCGCCCCCACTCGGTGTCCGTCGTCGCGATGGTCCTCGCCGCCCTGGTGTTCGTCCTGCTCGCGCCCGTCGCCGCGCACGCCCGCCCGGGCCCGCACGACACCGGCAGCCAGCCGGTCGACTCCTACGCCAACGCCATCCGCCAGTCGGTGTGGGTCGACACCGGCCTCGACAGCGACCACGACGGGAAGACCGACCGGGTCGCGGCCGACATCGTCCGGCCCTCCGAGCCCGCGGCGGCCGGGCAGCAGGTGCCGGTCATCATGGACGCCAGCCCGTACTACTCCTGCTGCGGCCGCGGCAACGAGAGCCAGCTCAAGACCTACGACTCCAGCGGGAACCCGGTCGCCTTCCCGCTCTACTACGACAACTACTTCGTGCCGCGCGGCTACGCGGTGGTGCTCGTCGACCTGGCCGGCACCAACCGCTCCGACGGCTGCGTGGACGTCGGCGGCGCCTCCGACATCACCTCGGCCAAGGCGGTCATCGACTGGCTCAACGGCCGGGCCACCGCCTACACCACCCGCACCGGCACCACGACCGCGCAGGCGGGCTGGTCCAACGGCTCGGTCGGCATGATCGGCAAGAGCTGGGACGGCACCGTCGCCAACGGCGTCGCCGCCACCGGCGTCGAGGGTCTGAAGACCATCGTGGACATCAGCGGCATCAGCTCCTGGTACGACTACTACTTCGCGCAGGGCGCGGCGCTCTACGACGGCGGGCCGGACGACCTGGCCGGCGCGGTGGAGAGCTCCGGCGCGCAGTCGAAGTGCTCCGCCGAGCAGCAGGCGTTGCGGGACGGCGCGCCGCGCAACGGCGACTGGACCAGCGCCTGGCAGGACCGCGACTACTACGCCAACGCCTCGAAGGTGAAGGCGAGCGTCTTCGTCGCCCAGGGCATGCAGGACCTCAACGTCCGCACCAAGAACTTCGGCCAGTGGTGGGACGCGCTCGCCGCGAACGGGGTGCAGCGCAAGATCTGGCTGTCGCAGACCGGGCACGTGGACCCGTTCGACTACCGCCGCTCGGACTGGGTCGACACCCTGCACCAGTGGTTCGACCACTACCTGATGAACGTCGACAACGGCGTGCAGAACCAGCCGATGGCCGACATCGAGCGCACCCCCGACCACTGGACCACCGACGCGGTCTGGCCCCCGGCGGGCACCACCGCCACCCAGGTCGCGCTGAACGCCGGCGCCACCGCCGGCCTCGGCTCGCTGAGCGCGGGCGCCCCGCCCGCGACCGGCACCGAGCGGTACACCGACAACCCCGCGCACAGCGAGGACGACTGGGCCGCGCAGGCGGACCAGGCCACCGCGGACAAGGTCGCCTTCACCACCGGCGTGCTCGGCAGCGACCTGCGGCTGTCGGGCGGCGGGAGCGTGACGCTCACCGCGACCCCCTCCACCACCAGCGCCCACCTGTCCGCGGTGCTGGTCGACCTCGGCCCGGCGACCATCCGCGACTACGAGGCCGGCGCCGAGGGCATCACCACGCTGGGCACCCGCTCCTGCTGGGGCGACAGCACCTCCGGCGACAGCGCCTGCTACCTCGACACCGCGGCGGACACCGAGAGCGTCCAGCAGACCGTCTTCAGCCGCGGCTGGGCCGACCTCGGGCACTACGACCCGTCGCTCAAGGGCGTGTCGCTCACCCCGGGCAAGGCGTACCGCATCACGATCCAGCTCGCCTCGACCGACCACGTCGTCCCGGCCGGGCACCGGCTCGCGCTGATCGTCGCCGGTACGGACAACGGGCTGATCGTGGCGCCCAGCACCAAGCCGACCATCAGCCTCGACCTGAGCCGGTCCAGCGCCGACCTGCCGCTGGTCGGCGGCCTCCCGGCACTCGCCCACGCGCTGAAGGGCGGCTCCGGCCACCACCGCGCGGCGGCCCCCGGCGCCCCGGCCGCCACCACCCCGGCCCGCGGCCACACCCCGACCGCGAACCTCCCCGCCTCCCCGGCGGCCCGCCTCGGCTGACCCTCAGCCCCGCCCGAACGCCGTCGGCCGCCGCCCCCTTCTGCGAACCAGGGGGCGGCGGCCGAGTTGTGCCGGCGGGGGAGCGGTCAGTGGTCGGTCGGTGCGGCGGGGCCGGGGGCGTCGGTGGCCGGGGTGGCCGCCGCCGCGGAGGAGGGGGCCGGTGCGGCCTCGGCCTCGCTGCGGGCCTGGTTGCCCGAGACCAGCCGCAGCGGTACCTCCTTCAGGCGGGTGGACAGCACGATCGCCGCCAGCAGCAGCACGGCCACGATCGTGAAGACCACGTCGCCGGCCGCGGAGAAGCCCGCGAAGAAGGGGTGGCTGAGCGGCTTGGCGAGGGTGCTCAGGAAGGACGTGTCGTCCAGGCCGCCGCCCAGGTGCTGGTGGAGCGCCGCGAGCTGGTCCGGGTGCGCCTTGGCGGCCGCCGTGAACGCCGGGTCGCCCGCCGCCTTCGTGTACTCGTGGCCGATCTTGGTGCCGGCCTGCGAGAAGAGCACGGACAGGAAGATCGCCGTCCCCAGGGTGCCGCCGATGGAGCGGAAGAACGTCGAGGACGCGGAGGCCACGCCCATGTCCTTGGCGGGCACGGCGTTCTGCATCGCCAGTACCAGGCTCTGCATGTTCAGGCCCAGGCCGATGCCGAAGACCGCCATGTAGATGTCGGTGTGCCACAGCGGGGTGTCCGCGCCGATGGTGGTCATCAGGCCCATGCCGATGACCATCAGCACCGACCCGACGACGGGGAAGATCTTGTAGCGGCCGGTGCGCGCGATGAGCCGGCCCGAGCCGAGCGAGGCGGACATCAGCCCGGCGACCATCGGCAGCATCAGCAGCCCGGACCGGGTCGGCGAGGCGCCCTTGACGATCTGGAGGTAGAGCGGCAGGACCGACATGCCGCCGAACATCGCCATACCGATGATGGCGACCTGCGCCGAGGCGACCGAGAAGGTGCTGCTCCTGAACAGCCGCAGCGGCAGCAGCGCGTCGTCGCCCATCCGGTGCTCGACCCACACGAACAGCGCCAGGCCCGCGGCGCCCAGGAAGTAGCAGACGAAGGCGCCGGCCGAGGCCCAGCCCCAGCTCTGCCCCTGTTCGGCGACGACCAGCAGCGGCACCAGGCCGAGCGCCAGCAGCGCCGAACCCCACCAGTCGATGCGCCGCTCGCGGCGGACGTGGTCCAGGTGCAGCACCTTGGCGATGACGACCAGCGCGAAGGCCGCGACGGGCACGTTGATGTAGAAGATCCACCGCCAGCCGGCGGTGCCCAGGAAGCTGTCGGTGCCGGAGAACAGCCCGCCCAGCACCGGGCCGAGCACGGAGGCACTGGCGAAGACCGCCATCATGTAGCCCTGGTAGCGGGCGCGCTCGCGCGGCGGGATGATGTCGCCGATCACCGCGAGCGCGAGCGGCATGATCCCGCCGGCGCCGATGCCCTGGAACGCGCGGAACACCGCCAGCTCGTACATCGACTGGGCCAGGCCGCACAGCGCCGACCCGACGACGAAGAGCACTATGGCGAGCATGAACAGCCGCTTGCGGCCGTAGAGGTCCGACAGCTTGCCGAACAGCGGTGCGGAGATCGTCGAGGTGATCAGGAACGCGGTGGTCACCCACGCCTGCGCCGACAGGTCGTCCAGGTCGTTGCCGATCGTCTTGATCGCGGTCGAGACGATCGTCTGGTCCAGTGCGGCGAGGAACATGCCGAGGACCAGGCCGGACAGGATCGTGAGTATCTGCCGGTGGGTCAGTGCGCCGTCGGACGGCGCACCGGTCCGTCCGGGCGAGGTGGCGCTCATGCGCTGGTGCCTTCCTTCGCTTCGTTGCTCTTGTTGCCGTCGTTGCTGTCGTCGCCGCCGTCGCCGTGACCGGCGTCGCAGTTGCCGCTGCCGGCGCGCGGCGGCGCCGTGTCGGTCAGCCAGTGGGCGTGGGTGGTGTCGTAGGCGGCGGTGAAACGTTCCAGCTGCCGGGCGAACCGGCTGCACTCCTCGGCGGTCCAGTCGCTCACCACCTCCGCGAAGAAGGCCGCCCGGGCCCTCTCGTGCTCGGCGATCACCGCCTGGCCGGCGGCCGTGACCACCAGCAGGCTGGCGCGGCCGTCCACCGGGTCGGCGCGGCGCTCCAGCAGGCCGCGGCCCACGAGCGAGGCGACCTGGCGGCTGACCGTCGACAGGTCGGACTGGACGCACGCGGCCAGCGCGCTCGCCCGCAGCGGTCCCTCGGCCGCGGCGGTACGCAGCAGGATCTGCGTCGCGGAGTCCACGTCCTGGCTCGCCGAGGCCAGCAGCCGGGCCTTGGAGCGGCGTACGGTCCGCAGCAGTTCGACGACCGCGTGGGCGACCGACGCCACCGCCGGGTCCGCCTCTGCCGCCGTCTCCTCGCGGCCGCTGCCGCTGTCGTCCACCACGCGTGGCCACCTCCCCATCCGTCCATTATTTGTATAGCGCAAGTGCTTGCCATGAGCAAGTAATGCTCCCGGCGCCCCCCCCGGGGGGCGTACCGGAACCGGCTGCCCGGCAGGTCAGCGCCGGTTCGCCCAGTCGGGCGCCCACGTGCCGGGCCCGCTGTGCGCCGGGGCCACCGCGGCCAGGTGGGCGCGCAGCGCGGCGAGCCCCGGGTGGGGGTCGCCGCGGCGCCACAGCAGGGAGTGCGGGTAGACCGGCACCGGATCGGTCACCGGGATACGGCGCAGGTCGTACCCCGCCGGCCAGACCAGCCGGGTTCGGGCACCCATGAAGGTGGCCAGCGCCGGGGTGTCCGCGACGGTGTCGAGCAGCGCGTCCGAACCGAAGTTCGGGCCGGTGGCCTCGATGGTCAGATCGTACGCGGCCAGCAGCGCGTCGTAGTACGCGGCCCACTCGGTGCCGGGCACGATGCCCGGCATCCAGATCCGCTGCCCGGCCAGCTGCGCCACGCTCACCGAGCGGGCCCCGGCCAGCGCGTGGCCGGGGCCGGTGAGCAGTTCGAGCGGCTCGTCGAGCACCCGGGCCGAATCGACGTCGTCCGGCAGCGGCCGGCCGGGCGCGGTGACCGCGCGGAAGGTCGCGTCGATGGCGCCGGACCGCAGGGACGCCACCGCGGTGTCCATGTCGAAGAGCATCAGCACGTCCAGCTCGACCTCGGGGTGCGCGCGGTGGAAGTCGCGCATCAGCCCCGACGCCGCGCCGCGCGAGGACAGCACGTCCACCCGCAGCCGCCCGCGCCCCGCGCCCACCGAGGCGACGGCGCGCGCGGCGGCCCGCAGCAGCTCGCGCGCGTGCGGCAGGAACGCCCGCCCGTCGATGGTGGGTTCGGCGCCCCGCGCGGTGCGGTCGAACAGCCGCACCCCGAGGGCCCGCTCCAGCGCCGCGATCCGCTTGGACACCGCCTGCTGGGTGACCCCCAGTTCGGCGGCGGCCTCCTGGAACCGACCGGTGTCCGCGGCCGCCATGAACGTCCGCACGGTCTCGAGATCCATGCGGCCACACTAGGCCGTGCCTGACCACATCCCGGCCGGCCGGCCGGGCCCGGCAGGCCCGCTCTCCCCGCGCCTTCGGCGGGAGGCGCCCCGGCGTTGCCCGTCGTCGGCGCGGCCCGCCGCGCTCAATTCCCCCAGCGCTTCGCCCGGGAGGGACCCCACCTCCGCCCTGCGGTCGGGGGCACCTCCCATGCCGCAGGCCACGGGGGAGCACCAGGGCCTTGTCGGCCTCCGTCCCTCGGGCGGGACGGCGCCATCTGTCGGACCCGTCCTGGACGCCGCCCCCGGGCGCTTCGGCGGCGGTTGCGGGGCGCTGGGCTGGGAAGACCTCGCGGTGACAGGGAGTTGACGCTCCGACAGACAGCGGGGGAGCATCGTCGGTGTCCGCCGCGAGCACGACGTACCACGGGACGTACAGGGGGCCGGCGTATGCGATTCACCAGGCGGGAGAAGGCCCCGGTGCCGGGCGGCGTCCGCTTCCTGCGCACCGAGCGGACCGACCGCGCCACCTACCACGTGCACAGCGGGCCCGGCCGGGCGGCCGCACTGGAGTTCCTGCGCCGCACCCCGGTCCGGGACGAGCTGGTGTACACCGTCGTGGAGACCCCGGAGGGCACCTTCGGGCGCGACCTGATCTACATCTTCGACGAGGCCGACGGCGCCCTGATCGAGCTGGGCGTCCGCACCGCCGGCAGCACCCTCACCCCGTCGAGCACGCGCTGCGCCTGGTGCGAGCACACCGTGGTGCCGTACGACATCCCGCTCGACGACCGGACGCACGGCAGCGGGCCGTGCTCCTTGGACCCCGACGGCCTGGCCGGGCTGGTGCGGACCGGCGGCGGGTTCGGCTGCGGGTCCTGCGCGCTGCTCCAGTGCGCCGTGTGCAGCGGCCTTTCGGCGCCCGACCGCGCTGCCGGGGTGCCCCACTGCCGCGCCTGCGGCCGGCGGCTGTCGGTGCACACCGTGCTGGGGGTCGGCGCCCGGGCGCCGCGCAGGGCCGCGCGCGGGCCGGCCGGCGGGGCCGGCGGCACCGTCACGCTGCCCGCGGACCCGCTCGGCGACGAACTGTGGGGCATGGCGCCGCTGCGGGTGCGCTGGAGCATCGACGTCACCGCGTTCCTCGCCGACACCCCGCTGCCGTACCTGTGGCCGGACAACGCCCGCTACCGCGAGTACATGGGCAGCCGGCAGAGCGCGCAGGCGCTGCTGCGGGAGAGCTGGACCAACGTCTTCCTGCACCACCCCAACCCCGACGTCGTCCGGCAGTGCCTGCGCGCCGCGCCGCCGCGCACCATGCTCAGCGTCAACTCCCTGGCGGACGTGCTGGAATCGCCCTCGTTCGAGCCAGAGCTGCGGGAGGAGGCCGCGCGGGCCTTCTGGGGGCTGCCGGAGGGCCTGGCCGGCCACGCGCTGGGCGTACTGCGCTCCCGCGGCATCGTCGTCTCCGGCTACGACAGCGACTCCGTGCACCTCGCGCTCGGCGCCCTGCGCGCCACCTGCCCGCCGGACCGGACCGGTTGGCTGGACGCCCAACTGGCGCGGCCCGAGGACGACTGACCCGGCGCGGCCTTTCGCCGCCGGGCTGACGTGAGGGGCGCACGGAGCTGTCGCGCGCCGTGTGCAACGTTGTAAAGTCGGCTCGGCTCGAACGTGATCAGACGTGTACACCCCCCACCACCGTCTATCCAAGGAGGCGGTCATGCGCCGCGAGGCGTCCGGCCTTCCGCTGAGAACCCTGGGCAACATCGCCCTCGTCCTGCTGCTCACCGCACTGTGCTGCATGGGCCTGAAACCGTCGAGCGCGCACGCCGCCGCCGGTACGTTCCGCAACCCGCTGGGCACCAGCCCCGACCCGTACATGACGTACTACCAGGGCAACTACTACCTGGCCGCCACCGAGGGCGACGCGGTGCGGATCGCCGTCGCGCCGACCCTCGGGGAACTGCTCACCGCGCCGCGCGTCACCGTCTGGAAGGACACCGACGCCTCGCGGAACCAGCAGGTGTGGGCGCCGTCGTTCTACCTGATCAACGGGCACTGGTACATCTACTACACCGCCGACGACGGGGTGGACGACCACCACCGCCTCTACGTCGTGGAGTCCGAGGGCACGAATCCGCTCGGCCCCTACCACTTCAAGGCCGAACTCCAGCCGCCCAACGCGCCCGACGAGTGGGCGATCGACCCGGTGCTGCTGCGGCAGAGCGACAACAGCCTCTACCTGCTGTGGTCCGGCGCCGGCAGCGAGGGCCACAACCTGATCTACATCGCCCCGATGTCCGACCCGTGGACGGTCTCCGGCAACCGCGTCTACCTGCCCACCGCCGGCGGCTGCTCCACCATCCGCGAGGCCCCCTCGATCCTCCAGCACGGCAGCACCACCTACCTGGTGTACTCCACCTGCGACACCGGACTGCCGGACTACCAGCTGTGGATGCAGTCCATCCCGCAGAGCGCCGATCCGCTGCGACCGGCGAACTGGACCCAGCACTCCGGCGCCGTGTTCTCCCGCAACGACTCCACCGGCGTGTGGGGCCCGGGCTCCAACGGCTTCTTCAAGAGCCCGGACGGCACCCAGGACTGGATCGTCTACCACGGCAAGAACACCTCGGACTACACCTACACCGGGCGCACCACCCGCGCCCAGAAGATCAGCTGGAACGCCGACGGCACCCCGAACTTCGGGTCCCCGCTGGCCGCCGGCGCCACCCAGGATCTGCCCTCCGGCGACCCCGGCGGCGGCCCGTACTGGATCAACGACACCAACACCAGCAGCGGCGCGGGCTCCGTCGCCTACACCGGCGCCTGGAACTCCGGCTCCGGGTGCGGCGTCCAGTGCTTCTGGGGCGACGACCACTGGAGCGCGACCACCGGCGCCACCGCCACCTGGACGTTCACCGGCACCCGGATCGCCCTGCTGTCGGTACGCGACACCGGCAACGGCATCGCCGCCTTCTCCGTGGACGGCGGCGCCGAGACCACCAGCGACTACTACGGCCCGATCCGCATGGGCGAGCAGCTGAACTACGTCAGCCCCGAACTGCCCTACGGCACCCACACGCTGCGGGTGCGGGTGACCGGCGACAAGGACGCCTCCTCGGGCGCCGCGTACGTCTCCATCGACCGCGCGGAGGTGTACACCAACTGATCGCGGGCGTCGGGCCGTCCGACACCCGGCGCCGCTCAGTCGCCGAGGACCAGCCGCTCCAGCGCCGCCCGCGCCCGCGCGTCCGAGCGGGCCCGCGCCGCCAGCGCCGCGGCCAGTTCGGCGACCCACGCGTCCAGCGCGACCGGCGTACGGGACAGCACCACCCCGCGCACCACCGTGGCCACCTCGCCCTGCGGCCGCCCCTGCGTCAGCGTGAGCGTCAACCGCCGGTCGTCCAGGGCGACATCGAGCTTCTCCAGCCGGCCCGCCCGCCCCGCGAGCCGGTCGCCCACGGTCCGCCTGCGCGCCAGGGCCACCGCACCGGGCGGCAGCGCGTCGGCCAGCGACCCGGTGAGCACCTTCGCGTACAGCTCCAGATCCGCCGCGTCCCGCCGCAGCGCGGCCGCCAGCACCTCGATCGACGCGCCCGAGTCCGGCCCCGCGCCGCCGTCCTGGTCCCGCGCCGGCTCTCGCTCGCTCATGGCTCTTCCCCACTCCCAGATGTCGTACGGTCCGCCGGATGCCGGGCCGGGTCAGCCGTCCAGGCCCAGCACCATGGTGGGCCGCTCGATCTCGTGGTCGGGGCGCAGCGGCCGGACCGCCGTGCCGATCGAGAAGAACTCCGTGGTGTGGCCGCCCCAGCGGTGGTTGTGCGCGTTGAGCTGCACCCCGACCACGCCCTCCGCCTGCAGCGCCTCCGCCTCGGCCTGCATGCGCGCCATGGCCAGCTCCCGGGCGTCATAGAGGGCCTGGGTGAACTGCTCGATCTCCACGTTCCGGCCCATGTTCGACACCACCGAGCCCATCTTCTGGTGCGCGATGTGGTAGACGCAGGTGCCCATCACCATCCCGAGCGGCGCGTAGCCGGCCCGGATCAGCGTCCAGAAGTCCTGACCCGACAGGTCCGAGGTGAACGGCTGCCCCTTGTTGTTGCGCCAGGTCCCGCCGCCGGGAGGCGCCGTGTCGCCCCTGACCGCGGTGCCGATCGCGATGAACTCCGCGACGTCCTTGCCGAACTCCCGTGCCTCCACGGTCAGCCGGACCCCCACGATGCCGTCGGCACCCAGCGCCGCCGCTTCGGCCTCCATCCGGGACATCGCCAGCTCCCGGGCGTGGTACATCGCCTGGCTGAGGGTGTCCAGCTCCTGGTTCCTGCCCCAGCGGCCCAGCTGGATGCCGACGTGGTAGATGGAGCTGCCGAGCACCAGGCCGATCGGTGTGAAGCCGGCCTCCCGCACCAGCAGGAACTCGTTCACCGACAGGTCGCTGGTGAAGATCGACCCCGGGCGTCCGGGCGTCAGCTCCGACAACCGGCGCATCGCGTCCGCGGGAACACCGTCGGCGCCCGGCTGCTGGTTCGTCATGTCAAGTACCCCTCGTGAGACGTGCGGTGGTGCGGTGCGGCCCCTGGGACGGGTGCGGCCGTGCGTGGCGGCCTGCGGTGCGCGTGCGCAGTCCGGGTGCGCGGTCCGCGTAGGCGGTGCGCGCGGCGGCACCCGTCGAAGCCGGCTAACCGTCGAACTCGTGGATCTCCTCGACCAGCCGCCGGTACTGCGCGTTGTCCACGTACGGGCTGGCGGCGGCCGTCGCCAGCCGCCTGCGCAGCTTCGCGCCGCGGTCGCCCAGCGGCAGCACCGACAGCGTCCGCGGCGGCGGCGTGCGGACCTGGAAGCGCGCGATGCTGGTACCCACCATCGTGGCCTCCGCGATGTGGTCCTCCTGGTCGCTCCTGTTCGACCGGAAGCACTTCTCCGACCACACCCGCAGGTCGCCGGCGGCCATCACGACGCCGTCACCGCCGCACCGGGCGGCCTGCGCGCCGAGCTGCTGCCGCGCGTCGGACCGCACACCGTGCACCAGGTCGCTCCAGCCGCGCATCTCCACGTTGCGCCAGGAGTACGCCTGCGAGGTGGTCCGGTAGTCGTCGTGCCGCACCCCGACGGACATGCCCACCAGCAATCCGACCGGCACCCACCCGGCGCCGAGCAGCTTCGCGAACCCCTGCCCGTCCAGGTGCGAGGTGAACGGCTGCCGCGCGTGCCGGCCGCCCCGCGCCCGGACCGCCGTGCCGATCACCTTGAACTCCAGGCTGCCGGCGCTGCCGACGAACGGCGCCATGGTCAGCGCCGCGGACAGCACACCGTCGCCCCCCAGCGCGCGGCACTCCGCCGTCATCCGGTCCAGCGCGGTCAGCCGGGCCCGGTCGAAGACCTCGACGAGCGCGCGCGACGGGGCACCGCCGCCCGACAGCGCGACCGGCGCGTCCTGACGCGAGGTGCGGTAGAGGTAGCGGGCACCGGCGTACTGGCAGTCGTGGTAGCCCCAGTACCGGCCGGCGCGGCCGATCCGGAAGACCGCCGAGCCCATCACCTGGCCGACCGGCTCGAAACCGACCGAGCGGATCGCGGCGAACTCGCCGGTGGACAGCGCGGACGTCCAGGTCCCGCTCCGTTCGGCCGACGCCAACCGCTCAGCCGCGGCGGGCGGCAGGCCCCCACTGCTCCATGGCTCGGACATGGGTCCCCCGTCTCCCGTCAGGCGCGCAGCACTGCTCTGCCCTGAACTTTAGGGCCTCCGCGCACGCGGCGCCCACGGGCCCGCGCCGTTCCGCACCACCCCCTGACGCCCCGGCCCGCCACCGCCGCCCCCGGGCTCAGTACGGGTTGCCGATCCGCCAGCCGTCGGCGATCAGCGCGGCCACGGGCGGGTACTCCGCCGGGGCGCGGCGCGGGTGGCGCCACATGTACAGCCGGGCCGGCACCAGGACGGCCAGCAGCGCCGCGGCCATGAAGGCGGCGACGACCAGCGCGCCGTACCGGTGCACCGTCAGCGCCGCCAGCGCGCCGCAGAACGCCATGAAGCCCACGAAGCCGCCGCCGGCCCTGAGCACCCTGCCGTACACCGCGTACGCCACGTTGGTCCGGCGGCAGCGCGCGCAGCGCGGCACGACCACCTCCCGGGCGCTCCAGCGGTACTGGTGCCCCACGACGACGAAGCGCGTGCGCACGTCGCGGCTCAGCCGCACCCGGTGCGCGGCGTCCGGCCGCGCGGGCGCGGTACGGCAGTTCCAGCACATCGTCCGCTCGCCCATCGCCCGCTCCCTTCCGGCCGGCGCCGTGGACACGGCCGGCGCGCGGACAAGTGTGGCGCGCCGCGGTCGTGACGGGTCCCGACACCGGCCCGGGACCGTACGGCGCGGAAGGCGGCCCCACGGTCCCAGGCCCTACCGCGGATACGCCCGGACGGCGACCACATGGGCGTGCCGCGCGCCGTGCACGCCGTCCACGGCGATCCGCAGCGCGCCGGTCCGCAGCGGCTGCGCGAACCGGTGGACGCGGTGGCGGCGGCGGTTGCCGCGCACGGTCTGCACCGTCTGCCACTGCCCGTCCTCGCCGCGCGCCAGCAGCCGGTAGTCGCGGACCAGTTCGGGCATCACCTCGAACGGTGTGCGGTGCCGGTGCAGGTTGTTGAGGTACTCGTCCACGTCGTCGTCGAACACCACCTGGACGGTGCGCAGTTCGGCCGGCTCGTCCCACTCCAGCTGGAGCCACTCGCCGGTCGGGTCCGCGTCGCCCAGCGCGGCCGAGGACCACATCTGCGGCCCGCCGTAAGGGCGTTGGTAGCCGCCGACGGCCTTGTCCGGCGCGAACGCGGCCGTGGCGGGCTCGGCGCGGAAGCAGAAGGAGCGGCGGCGCAGCTCGCGCGCGGACCACTCCAGCACGCTCTGCCCCTCCTCCTCGGGGATGTCGTGGTCCACGGCGGCGTCGCCCTCGGCCCGGCGGCGCAGCGACAGCGCCCCGTCCACCCGCCCGTCCCACAGGTGCAGTGCGGTGCCCGGCCGGGCGCGGACGACGACCACCACGTTCTGCGGCCGCTCGGGCCGGTGGCCGAAGCGGGCGCGCACCCAGTGCGGGCCGCCGGGCGGCACCGGCACGGTGGTGGTGGCCAGGTGGTCGGCCGGCACCCCGTTCTCCGGCAGCCCGGTGCCCCACAGCTCCACCGTCAGCTCGGTGCCGCCCGGCTCCTCGGTGCGGGCCAGCAGCTCCACCGCGTCCAGCGCCGGGTCGGCCGGCAGCAGCAGCGCCACGTCCCGGGTGAGCGGGTAGGGCTCGGCGTCCGCGTCCGGCGGCGTGCCGAGCACGTCCTGCGCGGAGGACGCGGTGACGCGGGCGGTACGGGCGAGGTCGGCGTCGTCGGTGTTCTTCACGCCGATCACGGAGGCGTCCTGGCGCAGCAGCGTCTGCGCCATCAACTCCAGCCGTTCGTGGGCGAGTTGCCGTGGTGTGAGGCGGTGGGTGGCGCACAGCGAGGCGGCGGTGCCGGCCGCCTCGCCCAGCGTCGCGCAGGTCGCCATGACCCGGGTCGCGCCGAAGGCGATGTGCGTGGCGGAGATGTTCCGCCCGGCGAAGAGCAGATTGCCGACGTTCGCCGAGTACAGGCTGCGCAGCGGGATGTGGAAGACGCCGTCGGCGTAGCGCTGGCGGGCGCCGGGCTCGTCCGCGTACATGCCCTGCACCGGGTGCAGGTCCACCGACCAGCCGCCGAACGCGATCCGGTCGTCGAACTGCCGCTGGCCGAGGATGTCCTGCTGGGTGAGGGTGTGGTCGCCGACGAAGCGGCGGTACTCCCGCTTGCCGGGCAGCGAGCCGACCCACTCCAGCGTCAGGTGGTCCGCGTCGAACTCCCCGGAGTTCTTGATGTGGTCCCACACCCCCATGACCACCGACTGCAACTCGTCGCGGATGCGCTCGTTGTCGTGGACGGTGTCCAGCTCGCCGCCCCACTCGATCCACCAGTAGTCGCAGCCGTTGTCGCCGGTGCGCAGCACCCGGTTGCGCAGGATCGGCGTGGTGGACAGGTCCTTGGCGTACGAGGGCGGCACGAACTTCACCGGGCGGCCCGCGTCCTTGGTGGAGAACAGGATCGTGGAGCCGAGCAGCGCCTCGTCGGCGACCTCCGGGGCCCAGCTCTCGCCGTACTGCGAGCGCGCCTCGCGGCCGATCCGGTAGCGGGCGCCGGCCAGGTGGCCGACCAGGCCGTCCCCGGTGCAGTCCAGGAACTGGGCGGCGCGGAAGACGGTGGTGCGCTCGGCGCCCATGGTCCAGCCGGTGACCGAGCGTACGGTCCGCGCGTCCTGCGGGCCGTCCGCCGCCACCTGCCGCACGTCGGTGTTGAGGAACAGGTCCACCAGCGGCTCGGCGAGCACCGCGTCCAGCACGACCTGGTCCCAGTAGTGCGGGTTGCCCTCGGGGTTGCGGTACTGGTTCTCGGTGTACAGCTCGCCCATGATGCCGGTCTCGCGGGCGTAGCGGTGCACGCCGTGCGCGGTCGCCCCGCACACCCACACCCGCACCTCGCTGCTGGAGTTGCCGCCCAGCACCGGGCGGTTGTGCACCAGCGCGACGCTGCTGCCCAGCCGGGCCGCGGCCACCGCCGCGCACACCCCGGCCAGCCCGCCGCCGACCACCACGATGTCGTACGTGCGCTCCTCAGCGAGCACCGACGGCCTCCGTCCCGGCTGCGGCGGCCGCCAACTGCTGCGGCAGCCACCTGAGTTGGCGCAGCACCTGGAAGGGCCCGCCGCCCTCGTGGCCGTTGAAGGGGTAGACCTCGATCGACTTGGCGGCGGCGCCGTAGGCGTTGAAGGCCGCGAAGACCGTGGAGGGCGGGCAGGTCTGGTCCTCCTGGGCGACGGAGAACAGCGCGGGCGCGGTGGCGCGCGCGGCGAAGTGCACCCCGTCGAAGTACGCCAGCGTGCGGAAGGCGGCCTCGGTGTGGTCGCGGTGCGCGCTCAGGTAGGCGGCGATCTCGCGGTACGGGCCCTGGGCCGCGACCGCGAGGGCCCGCGGGTAGTGGCACAGGAAGGGCACGTCCACCGCGACCGCGGCGAGGTCGGGGACCAGCCCGGCGACGGCCAGGGTGATGCCGCCGCCCTGGCTGCCGCCGGCAGCCGCGACCCGGGCGGGGTCCACCCGCGGGTGGCTGCGCACCGCCTCCACCGCGCGGACGGCGTCGGTGAACAGCCGCCGGTAGTAGTAGGCGTCGCGGTCGAGGATGCCGCGGGTCATCTGGCCGGGGTAGGCCGGCCCGCCGCCCACCGGGTCGGGGGTGTCGCCGACCGAGCCGCCGCTGCCCTGGCCGCGGGAGTCCATCACGAAGCACGCGAAGCCGGCCGCGGGCCACACCAGGTGCTCGTGCGGCAGGCCGCGCCCGCCGTTGTAGCCGATGTACTTCACCACCGCCGGCAGCGGTCCCTCGGTGTGGGCCGGCAGCAGCAGCCAGCCCCTGACCGGGTGGCCGCCGTATCCGGCGAACGTGGCGTCCAGCACCTCCACCCCGGTCAGCGGAGCGTCGAACGGCGTGAAGCGCGCGTCGAGGGCGGTGGTGCGGGCCTCGGCCAGGGTGGCGGCCCAGAAGGCGTCGAAGTCGTCGGGCTCCGGCTGGTCCGGGCGGTACCGGCGGAGTTCTTCCAGCGGCAGGTCGAATTGGGGCATCGCGGGCTCTCTGTCGGGTCCGGCCCCGGGTGGGGCGCCGGCGCGTGCGGGCGGTTGGGCGGTCCGCCTCGGAACGCTAGGAGTAAGCGCTTTCCAAGTCAATGGCGCAGCGCAGCGGGTATGTGCGGGGCGCCGGGGTCGCTTGCCCATGGAGGGCGCTTTCTGGCAGCGTGCGGCGGGCCCCAGCCCCAGTCGGCCCGCCCGGCCGCCGACCCCGCACGGAGACACCGATGGACCGCCGCCCGACCCCGCCGCGCACCCACCCCTTCGCCTTCGACCCGACCTACGGCCACGACCTGGACGCCCTGCTGGCCGTACCCGCCCCCGGCAACGAACCGCCCGACTTCGCCGCCTTCTGGCAGGAGCTGTACGCGCGCGCCCGGGCCGTGGCGGTCGACGCGCGGATCGAGGAGCGCCTGCCCGCGGGCCGGCCGGGCGAGCCCGGCCCGGACGGGCCGGCCCCGGCCGCCCTGGAGGCGTACCGGATCAGCTACACCTCGCTCGGCGGCGTACGGCTCGGCGGCTGGCTCACCCTGCCGGCCGGCGCCGAACCCACCCGCGCCGCGGTGCTCACCCACGGCTACGGCGGCCGCGCCGCGCCGGACCCCCGGGTGCCGATCGACGGGGCCGCCGTCCTCCAGCCCTGCCTGCGCGGCCTGCCCGCCCTCAGCGAACTGCCGCAGATCGGCACCCCGCACGTCGTGCAGGGCCTCGCCTCACGCGAGACCTACGTGCACGGCGGGTGCGCCGCCGACATCTGGTGCGCCGCCACCGCCCTGCACGAACTGCTCCCCGCCACCCGCGGACTGCGCCTGGACTACCTCGGCGGCAGCTTCGGCGGCGGCATCGGCGCGCTCGCCCTGCCCTGGGACGACCGCTTCGCCTCCGGCCACCTCACCGTCCCCAGCTTCGGCAACCACCCGCTGCGCGTCGGCCTGGAGTGCCTCGGCAGCGGCTCCCACATCCGCGCCCGCCACCTCGCCGACCCGTCCGTCCTCGACGTCCTCGCCTACTTCGACGCTGCCACCGCCGCGCGCCACCTGCGCATCCCCGTCCACGTCGGCGCCGCCCTCTTCGACGCCTACGTGCCGCCGCCCGGCCAGTTCGCCGTCCACAACGCCCTGGCCGGTCCCAGGCAGTTGCACGTCATGCCCTTCGGCCACTTCTTCGACCACCCGGACGACGCCGCCGAGCACGCCCGCCTCCAGAGCGCGGTCCGCGCCTTCTTCGCCGAGCCCGCCGCCTGCGCGGCCTGACGTCCCCCAGCCGTGCGGCGCCCGGGAGGCGGTGACGGAGTGTCACCGTCGGGCGGTCGGGGCAGGTGGGCGGCGCGGTGCGGGGCGGCCGGGGAGGGGCCTGGACGGCGATTGCGTATGTGAACAACGAACTGCACTGTGAACTCAAGGGGGTTGGGGGCGTCATTACAACGTGAGAGATGGTCAGTTCCCAGCCTCTTCTTCACATGGATGAACCGCGGCCGGCCGGTGATTCTTCGTCGCGCGTCTTGACCGCCTCGCCCGCACCGCTCCACACTGAGCGTCATTCCGGCCGTCCCCCCAGTCACGGCCGCCACGGCGCACCACCGTCACGCGCACGTCCTCCGCACCTCTCCCCACCAGCGAACACCGCCGCTCGCCCCGGCGCCGCGCGCACCCTTCGCTGCCCCGCAACGAGACGAGGAGCACCCCCCATGACAGGAATCAGCCGTCGTGTCTTCATCCGGGCCGCGGGAGTCGGCTCGGCCGCCCTGGCCCTGCCGCTGGCGGGCGCCGCGGGACCGGCGGGAGCCGCGGACGCGGCCGCGGCCAAGCCGCGGGTCCTGTCGGGCACCGTCTCCGCGTCCGGCGCCTGGACGGTGCGGGCGAGCGCGCTGGGCTGGACCTTCGGCGGCTCGGTCGGCGCGGCCACCGCCATCACCACCGCGTCCGGGACCGACGCGCTGGGCGCCTGGACCGAGACGACGTTCACCTTCCAGTCCGGCGCGCGCAAGGGCGGCATCCGCGTCTACGACGCCGCCTCGGCGGTGGTCTTCACCGACACCTACGTCAAGGCCGCCGCCAACGCCACGGCCTTCCCGACGTTCACCGCCTACCCGGACCTCGCCCACCAGGTCAGCCACGCCGACTGCTTCGGCGCCTACCAGTTCAACACCTTCGCCGGCGCCTCCGACAGCCCCTGGGTCTACTTCGACGACTCCGGCAACGCCTTCGTGCTGTCCGCGGCCGACCACTTCCAGGAGGCGCGGACCAGCAAGGCGTCCGACGGCTCCATCGCGGCCGGCGTGGTCACCGCCGTCGGCAGCCTGCCGGCCGGCTACACCCGCAGAACCATCCTGACCACGAAGAACGGCGTCGGCGCCGCCTACCGCGCCTGGGGCGCCGCGATCCGCACGCTGGCCGGCAAGACCGTGCCGGCCAACGACACCGGCATCGTGCTGAGCACCTTGGGCTACTGGACCGACAACGGCGCCGACTACTACTACAAGTACGACGAATCCAAGGGCTACACCGGCACCCTGCTCGCGGTGCGCGACGAATGGGCCGCGCAGAAGATCCCGATGGGCTACATGCAACTGGACAGCTGGTGGTACCCCAAGGGCCCGAACGGCGACTGGAACGACCTGCCCGACGGCACCTCGCTGTACGAGGCGGACGCGGACCTGTTCCCCGAGGGCCTCGCCGCCTTCCGCAAGGACCTCGGCCTGCCCCTGGTCACGCACGCCCGGTGGATGGACGCCTCCAGCCCGTACCACGAGGACTACGCGTTCTCCAACAACGTTGTCATCGACCCGGGTTGGTGGCAGGACATCATGGCCTACCTCAAGGAGGGCGGTGTCGTCGTCTACGAGCAGGACTGGCTGTGCAACAACGCCAAGCCCGCCGAGAACCTCACCGACGCCGACGCGTTCTTCGACAACATGGCCCACCAGGCCGCCGCCAACGGCATGGACCTCCAGTACTGCATGGCGCTGCCGCGCGACTACCTGCAAAGCGTCCGCTACCAGAACCTCACCACGATCCGGGTCAGCGGCGACCGCTTCGACCGGCCCAAGTGGGACCAGTTCCTGTACGACGCGCAGTTCGCCGCGTCGCTGGGCATCTGGCCCTGGGTCGACGTGTTCCTGAGCGGCGAGACGAACAACCTGCTGCTGGCGAACCTGTCGGCCGGCCCGGTCGGCGTCGGCGACGCGCTGGGCAAGGTCGACGCCGGCAACCTCTTCCAGGTGGCCCGCGCCGACGGGATCATCGTCAAACCGGACAGCCCGATCGTGCCCACCGACGCGACCTACGTCGCCGAGGCGGCCGGGAAGAACCCCGCGATGGTCGCGACCGCCCACGTCCAGCACGCCGGCGGCCTCGGCTACGGCTACGTCTTCGCCTACGCCCGCCAGACTCCCGCCCCCACCACGGTCTACCAGGCCGAGAGCGCCACCCTGTCCGGGGCGGTGGTCGGCAGCGACAACTCCGGCTACAGCGGCAGCGGCTACGCGGACTACCAGCACGACTCCGGCGACTACGTCGAGTGGACCGTGACGGCGCCCGCGGCCGGCACCTACACGCTCCAGTTCCGGTACGCCAACGCCGCGTTCACCGACCGCCCGCTGGCCGTCTCGGTCAACGGCGGCGCCGCGAAGTCCCTGTCCTTCCCCTCCACCGGCTGGTGGAACGCGTGGACGGTCGTCGGCATGACGACCACGCTCACCCAGGGCAGCAACACCGTGCGGGCGACCGCCACCGGCGCCAGCGGCGGCAACATCGACTGGCTCGGCGTCACCCGGGGCACCGCCGCCACCGGCCCGACCCAGAGCGCGTCCTTCACGCTCGCCGAGGCCGGCGTCAGCGGCAAGGCGTACGCCTACGACTACTTCGGGCACACCGGCGCCCTCGTCGCCGCGGGCGGCAGCGTCACGGCCACCGTCAGCACCGGCACCTACTGGGTGGTCGCCCCGGTCGGCCCGTCCGGCATCGCGTTCCTCGGCGACGCCGGCAAGTTCGTCGCCCACGGCGACCAGCGCATCGCGCACCTCAGCGACGACGGGACGGTGCGCACCACCGTCGCCTTCGCCGCCGGCGAGGGCCCGATCACCCTGCACGGCTACGCGCCGAGCAAACCGGTGGCCACCGCGTCCACCGGCAGCGTCGGCGCCGTCGGCTACACCGCGTCCACCGGGCTGTTCACGGTGGCGGTCACCGCGGGCGCGGACCACCAGGCCGTGGTCGCGCTCGCCCTCTGAACACGCGGCAGGACCGCACAGACGGTGGCACCCGCGGGTACCACCGCAGCACCCCCCTTGTACGACCAGCGGTCCGCGGCCGCCCGCCCCGCCCGCGGGCGCCCGCGCACCGGTGCCGCACCACCCTGCCCCCGACGGAAGGTGAGGACTGGCGATGAAAAGACTCCTCGCGGCGGCCGCGGCGGCAGCCGCCGCGCTGCTCGCCGCGGCCGGCGTACTCGCGCCGAACGCACTGGCCGCCGCCCCGGCGGCCGCACCCGCCTCCGCCGCCCAACCGGCGGCCTTGCGGGTGATGCCGCTGGGCGACTCGATCACCTGGGGCGTCGGCAGCAGCACCGGCAACGGCTACCGCGTCCCGCTGCGCGACGAACTCACCGGCGAGGGCCACACCCTGGACTACGTCGGCGGCCTCCAGAGCGGCAGCATGGCCGACCCGGACAACGAAGGCCACCGCGGCTGGCGGATCGACCAGATCGCCGGCATCGCCGACGCCACGCTCAGCATCTACCGGCCGAACGTCATCACGCTGATGATCGGCACCAACGACCTCAACCAGGCCTACGAGGTCTCCACCGCCACGCAGCGGCTGCACGACCTGGTCGACCGGATCACCGCCGACGACCCGGGCGTCACCGTGCTGCTCGCCACGCTGATCGTGTCCACCAACTCCATCGAGGAGCCCTACCGGCCGGCGTTCAACGCCGACGTGCCCGGCATCGCCCGCGCCGAGCAGGCGGCCGGCAAGCACGTCCGCTACGTCAACATGGGCGCCCTGACCGCCGCCGACCTGTCGGACGCGCTGCACCCCGACGACGCCGGCTACCAGAAGATGGCCGACGCCTTCGACACCGGCATCCAGGCCGCCGACGCGGCCGGCTGGATCACCGCCCCCGGCGCCGACGGCACCGTCCACTCCGGCCTCAGCGGCCTGTGCCTCAACGACGACCACGCCAGGACCGACAACGGCACCCCGATCGAGATCCGCGGCTGCAACCGGACCAACGCGCAGTGGTGGACCCGGCGCAGCGACGGCACCCTCCAGATCTACGGCAAGTGCGTGGACGCCGCCGACGGCGGCACCGCCGCCGGCACCCTGGTGCAGCTCTACGACTGCAACGGCACCGCCGCGCAGGTCTGGCAGCCGTACGGCGGCGGCTACCGCAACCCGCAGTCCGGCCGCTGCCTGGACGACCCCGGCTCCAGCACGGTGGACAACACCCAGCTCCAGCTGTGGGACTGCAACGGCACCGACGCCCAGCAGTGGACCGCCCTCCCGGTCACCTGACCCGCCCCCGCGCCATCCGAACAGGGAGGGGCCGCCGCGGCCGAGAGCCGGTCGCGGGGG